>JACPGD010000182.1 GCA_016182645.1 Candidatus Hydrogenedentota bacterium
CTCTTGAGCGGCGGCCAATCCTTAAACTCTGAGCGAGATTTCACAGTCCTTTCGCGTGATGCGGCGGAGCTTGACAAAGTGCTCAAGCCGGGGAGCGTGGACTACATTTTCACGGATCCTCCCTACGGGGCATACATCAGTTATCTTGACCTCTCTATCCTGTGGAACCATTGGCTAGGGTTCCCGGTTTCGGAGGAGACCCATGAAAAGGAAACCATTGTTGGCGGAGAATTGGGCCTCACTGAAGACCACTACAAAGTCAGCCTCGCGCGAAGCATTGACACGTGCTTCCGGCTCTTGCGTCCAGACCGCTGGATATCCATTGTTTTTCAGCATTGGGACCTGAGCTATTTCTCGACCATCTTCGACACCGCCAGTGAGAACGGGGCTGAATTTAAGACAGCCATTACACAAACCGGGGACGTCATTTGGTCCATGCACAAAAAGAAAAACTCCGCGAGTCTGTTGGCGGGGGAAATGATCCTTACGTTCTACAAGCCTGCCAAGCCTAACGTGCGGGAAAAGGCCGAAACCGTTAGTAACGACGAAATGAGCACAACGGCAGTCTTGTCGGACGTTTTCGATGAGTGCCTAAGAAACGGCGTGCACAGTTTTACGAGCGAGGCTTTGTTCAACCGGCTGGTGGTTGAATTGTGGCGCCGCGATGCCCTGCGCTGTCTCTCCTTGGACCGTAAGGAGTTCGCAAATCACCTGGAGCGGCGGGGATGGAGTTATAATCCGCGGACGCACCTCTGGTCGGAGCATCACGGCAACGTTGACTGCATGCTGTGAACTGGTGCTACACCTGCTCCCGGAGCAGTCGCGGGGCGGTTTCTTTTTGGAGGACGGGGGCCATGTCGAGGGATTGCATGGCTTCTTCGGTGGCGGCGATGCCGGCGGCGATACCATCGACCTGGGCGGTGATGTCCATGGCGGTGGGTGCGTTGATGGCCATTTCGCCGATGGCGTTGACTTTCTGCTCGATGCGGTCAATTTCAACGACGAGGAACTCGAGGTTTTCCGCGGCGCGATCATGGTTTGCGAGGCGCTGCCGCAAGGTTTGCAGCTTGTCGTCGAGTGATTTGAGCAGCTTCTGGTCCCGCTCCTGGGCGGTGGCGTCCTTGAGTTGTTTCTCGCATTTCTCGATTTCGCGCTGGAGCCCGGCACGGTCGGTGCCGCGCAGGAAACGAGACAGCGCGTCCTGGCTGTAAAGCAGCTTGAGGAACATCCAGAGGAGACGCTCGAGCGAGCCGGTCTGCATGTCCGTGATGGTGGCATTCTCGCGTCCTTGCGGGCCGCGGAATTGCGCCGCGAGCCCGCTCAGGGTGAGGCAGCGCGCGCGCAGAGCTTCGAAGCGTTCCCAGGCATCAGGTTTGATTGCGGTGCGGATCTGGTTGAGCAGCTTGGCGTCGTCGAGCGAGGGTGGCTGCGGCACGCCGCGCGCGTCGACGGCCTTGCGGAAGCGGGGTTGCGAGGTCAGCAGTCCCAGGTAGGCCAGTTCGGCCGCGCCGATCAGCGGCAGGACCACGTCCGGGTGCCCGGAAAGAAAGGCGAAGACCGCGCCAGCGCCGAACAGCAACATGTTCCAGCGCCAGAGGAACGCCGCCTTCAGGTAGTCGATGAGCGGGCTGCGCCGCATGTCAGTCTTTTCCCTCTTCGAGGGCTTCCAAAATCTCCCGCAGGCGAAAGACCGTGTCCTGGAACGATTTCTCACGCATCATCTCACGGGCCGGCCGGTCGGGCGGGGTCACATAGAACTGATGCAAGATTGTACCGGGTGAATTGCTGAAAATATAGATCCGGTCGCCGAGGTAGACCGCCTCGTGCATGTCATGGGTGACAAAGAAGACGGTCGCCTCGACTTCGCGCCAGAGTTGGATCAGGAGGTCCTGCATGTTGTGGCGGGTCGAGGGATCGAGCGCGCCGAAGGGCTCGTCCATGAGCAGGATGCGCGGCCGGAGGATTAGCGTGCGCGCGATCGCGACGCGCTGGCGCATCCCGCCGGAGAGCTGGTGCGGGTATTTCTGCGCGTCCTTGTTGGGGCTGAGGCCCACCTTGGCGATCCAGTCCAGCGCGTGTGTGTAGCGTTCCTCTTTCGACACGCCGCGGCACTCGAGGCCGAAGGCGACGTTGTCGAGCACGGTGCGATTGTCGAAGCAGGCGTAATCCTGAAACACCATGCCGCGGTCGGCGCCTGGCCCCGCGACGGGTTGGCCGTGGTAGAGCACTTCGCCTTCCGTGGCCGGGTGTTGCGGCGCCAGCCCGGCGATGAGCCGCAGGATCGTACTCTTGCCACAACCGCTCGGCCCGAGGACGGCAATGAACTCGCCCGTGCCTTGCAAGTCTTCCACGGTAAACGAAACGTCGCGGACGGCCGTAAAGGCGCGCTTGGTGCCCGGGCCGAAAGTCTTTGCCGCGCTCTTGAATTGGACGATGGGCGGCGTATCCGACTTGGCGGGGGCGCGCGGCGTGTCCGTCAGTGTGCAAGCGGGAGAACTAGCGGCGGCGCTCATGCGTGCTCTCCCACCGGCCGGTAGGGAAAGAGCCAGCGCTGCAGCGTAAGCATCAAGCGGTCAATCCCAAACGCGAGCAATGCAATGAACAGAAGAGAGAGGTAGATGTGCTCGCGCGGGCCCTGGCGCTGGCTGGTGATGATGATAGCGCCGAGACCGAAGTTTGCGTTGATCACTTCCGCCAGCATGATGTAGCCGAAGGCGAGGCCAAAGAGCAGGCGCAGGCTGTTGACGATATCGGGCAGCGCCAGGGCGAGCAGGACTTTCTGAATGGCCTGGTAGGCAAAGATGGGAAACCAGAGCAGGAACCCAATGACAAAGCCCACGCCGCCCAACACGAAAACACGCGTGCGCCACGCCTCCCATAAATCCGCATCGTTGGGGCCTGGCCGCTGTGCCAGGAACAGGCAGGCAAGCACGCCCACACCGGCATAGACCAGCCCAGCCAGGGCCGCGTGGATGGCGCCACGCTTCGGCACGACGCGCGCGCCAAGGGTGTACGCAGCGTCGAGGTAGCTGTCGGCGACACCCTGAACGGCGCTGGCGCTGTCGAACAACACAAATGCAACCGACGCCAGAAAAATGAACATGACCTTTTGCGTTTCACCCAGGCCAAACCACATGAGAGTCAAGGGAATCAACGCGGCAACGGGCACGTTGCGCCCGAAGATGGACAACGGACGCAAGAACGAATTCAGGCGAAGAAATGCGCCGGCGATCACGCCGAGCGGCACCGCGATGGCCGCGGCCAGCACGAAGCCGCCAATCACGCGGCCCAGGCTCCAGAGGGCGCTGCGTGCGACGGCGCGCTCGAACCACAATTGGGGGAAGGAACGGAATGTCTCGGCGACACTGGGGACCGTGAATGGATCAATAATCCGCTCCTGCGGCGGCCCGGCGGTGAGCAGGTGCCAAATGAACAGACACAGGGCGATGCAGAACAGCGAAGCGGCCGCGCTCTCGAGAGCGCCTGGCCGCTCGCGGATCATGACCCAGCGTTTGAAGTAATTCTTGAGATTGTCTCTGGTCATTCTGGGTACTTGTCAGGCGGACACGGACGGGCACGGACCGACACGGACGTTCGACTAGGAGGCTGCTTCCAGCGGGTAGACTTTCACCTCGACGCGGCGGTTCAATGCATGGTCCTGCGGGTTTTGCGGATCTGCGGGCACGTCCCAACCCATGCCGGTCGCACTGAACTGGCTCGGGTCAAGCGAGGGGAACTTCTGGACCAGGGCTTCTTTCACCGCATTGGCCCGGTTGTTCGAGAGCTCCTTCACCGCCGCCGGTGGCACCTGGCCCTTCATGCTGCTGTCGGTGTGACCTTCGATGACGATACGCGCCGCGCCATACTGCCCGGCGAGCTGGCCAATTTCTTCGAGCACGAAATCCACATTGGGATCGTACAGGCGTTCCTCAGACCTCCCTCCTTCGGTCACCGTGATTTTCTTGTGCAACTCGAAGCTGTTCGGGAAGAAATGGATGCGGACGACCTTCGTCAGGATTTCGCCGCTCTCCGCCTTGATGCTCTGCACGGTCTTGGGGGTGAATTGCACAATGTATTCGTTCTTGCTGCTGGCGTACTTCGGTTCATCTCCCAGTTTCTTGATGATCGAGAAATCCATCACCGTGTCAAACGCGACCGGCGTGGAGACCTTCCCGATGTGCCGGTAAAGATAATAAGCGGTGGACCAGGTCCGCTCGAAGTTCGCCGGGTTGTTCTGGTTCAGGAAGAACTCACGGTTTTCCGCGTAGTTGGTCGAATGCGCGTCGCCGAGCATGGCGAGGCAGTCCGTCGCGGGGATGTTATAAAGCTTGGACATCTGCGCGGCGGCGTTTTGCCGGCCTTCATCCGACTTCAACATTTCCATGCCGTCGAAAATCCCCCGGACAATTCCTTCGCAGATGTCCGGATGGTCCTTGGCAAAGTCGGCACGCGCGAACCACACGTCCGCGATCAGTTTGTTGGCCGTGGCGGTGGTGACGAGCAGGTGGTTGGCCGGAATGTCCGTGAGGTTGTAGATGTCCGGCGCCCAACTGACGCACGCCGCAAGACTCGGGTCGGCGTTGAAGGCCGCGGCGGCTTGAAACGCGTCGGCCGTATAGATGAACTCGACTTCCCCCGGCTGCACCCCGCCACTGATCAGCGCGTTGAGCACGAAGAACTGGCTGGGTGAATTCTGGGCGAGCACGATCTTCTTCCCGCGCAAATCGGCAATAGTTGGCCGATTGGGGTCTTTGGCGGCGCTGCGGCGGACGACAATACCGTCACCGCCGTTCGACCAGTCCACTTGCTGGTAGACACGCGGCCAGATGCGGTTGTCCTTTTGCAGTTCCTCCATGAAGAGCGGGAGCATATCGAGTGTGGCCCAACCGATGTGCAAACGTCCCGCGGCGTAGGCGTCGCGCATCGAGACAGGATCGTCGATGAGCACCAGCTCGACTTTGAAATCTTCGCCGCCAAGCGTCTTCCACAGTTTTCCCGGGCCTTTCCCCTCGTTGAAGGCGATGATCGGCGCCCAGCCCGCCCAGACGTTCAAGGCGAATTTGACGGTGCGGTCCGCGAGCGGATCGTAATTGCTGACGCCCGTGACGGGCTTCAGCTTCTCGCTCGGGACGAAACTGTATTCCTGGACCGTGGTGATGGAGGCCGTGTCGGGCGCTTCGACGCCCCCCGCGTCCGCCGGTGTTGGCTGCGGTGTTGCGGCCGTGGGTGGCGTGATGTTGGTCAGCGAGAGGGGTTCCGCCGGTTTCTGGCCTTCGGACCCAGCCGGGAAGAGGTAGCCGCGCAGCCCATAGGCCACGAGCGCGAGCACGACAATGCCCAGCGCAATATAGAAAGAAGCTTTTGGACCACCGGTGTCTGCCATGATCTATACCCTCCAGTAAAGCCGGCCCGAGGGACGGCAGGGACAACAAGGACAACAGGGACACCCACTCATTTGGGAAGCTAGTTCCATGGGCTTTCTGGATTCCCGCCAGCGCGGGAATGACGCACTGAAGGATTGGGAAACTGTTCGTCATTCCCACGCTGGCGGGAATCCAGAACTGTCTGCTACGTTCCGAGTTGTTTCTCCACTTCCTTGAGTGCACGTTCTTTTTCTTCGGCGGCGGCTTCGGCTTGGCCGAGGGACTTTTCCTGCTGGCCGACGTTGGCCGTTTCTGGCGTGCGCAGGCCCATGTCCACCTCGAACTGCCGCAGCAGGTCCTCCGCCTTCGCTTCTTCCATGCGTTGTTCGGCTTGAATCTCCGCGATGCCCTGGCCGGAGAGATCGCTGGCGACGCGCACCCTGGCGCGGTTCAGATCAATCTTCTGCTGTATCACATTTTCGAGCTGGCCGAAATCGGTAGTGACGTCGAAATCGAAACTCTGCGCCAAGTGGGCCATCTCTGCCTCGGCGGCGCTCATTTTCAGTTCGGCGTCATACTTTTGGATTTTGGTCTGAACGTCGTGAAGCTTGCGGCCGGCATGCTGGATCTTGGTGAGATTGTTTTGGTAGCTCTTCTCGTGCAGGTCCAACTGCGCCTTGTTTTCCTCGAGATCGTCCTGAGCCCGCTTGAGTTCGAGCGCAAATTTGCCGGCGGTGGCACGGTCGTCGACCTTGAGGTAGCTCTTAATCTTCGCGGAAAGGTCGGTGACGCGGCTTTCGTCTTTGCGCACCTGCCGCGTGACCCGCTCGACCAAGGCTCGGTACTGTTCCAGTCCCTGGCGCCCCTCCTTCAGTTGCTCGACGGCGTTATCGTACTCGAGCTGCATCTGCGCGATGGGGTCGGCCTGCCAGAAAAAGTTCGCCAGCTTGTTCACTTGCGCCATGAATGCCTTGAAGAACTTTCCGATCATGGTCATCCTCCCACACGATTTCGTGTTGCTGGAATGCTGTTCCGGTCTGGGCGTACTGCGGGGCCGGGCACGCCCGCCCTGCCGCTCACGCCCTCCCCGGCATTGCGCGGGCTTTTTAGCACCCTAACACGGATTTTTACACGAAGTCTAACGTCTGGTCATGCTAGATACCCACGCGGTGGCGAGTTTATTCGGGGATGGGCCCCATAGGACTTATACGACCTATACGACCTATGACCAGGATTAGAAGCAGCCTGCGCCCCCTCACTCCGCTTCCTGCGGCGAAGGCGCGGGCAAAACGTCCGCACTGCCGTAAACGAGTTCCTTGAAGCGGGGCATCTCGCGGATGGATTCCAGGTCCGGATCTTCGGCGGCTTCCGCGCGCAGGATGCTGGCCCGCAGGATGGCTGCTTCCAGGTATTCAAGGGCTTTTTCACGCTTACCGGTCAGACTGTAGAGGCAGGCGAGATTGTAGAAGGGCTTGGGATGGTCGGGATTCAATTCAGTTGCCGTAAGGTAGTGTTCCTCCGCCTCGTCGAAGCGGCCTTCGGAGATCATCAGGTTGGCGTAGTTGTTCTGGACTGACACATCGCTGGGATCGAGTTCCAGGGCCTTCAAGGCTTCCTGCTCGGCCTCCTCGAGATAGCCGAGAACGCGCAAGAGGACGGCGAGTGTGTTATGCGGCCGCGCCCAGCCCGGCTCCAGGGCGATGGCCTTCCGGAGCGTGTCAATCGCCTCCTGCTCGCGGCCAAAAGCGTTGCGGCTGAGCAGCGTGCCCAAACCCGCATAGGGCCAACTCCAGTCCGGCGCCTGTTCGATCGAGCGCCGGTAGACTTCCTCTGCCGCGGGCGTGTTGAGTTCGCGCTGGTATTGCAGGGCCAGAACGTAATAGGCTTCTGGACCGTGCACCAGCCCTTGTTCAACGGCAACGGCGGCGGCGCGCAACGCGCCTTGTGTCTCCATGTTGAGGGCAAGAGAATCGAGGGCCAGCGCGTCGAGGGCTTTCTGGACGAGGGCCACGGGATCTTCGGCCGGCGTATTCTCTTTGGCCGCGCGCGCCCCCCGGAGCAACGCCACACCGCCGGCGCTGATCAACGCGGCGGCCGCAATGGTCCAAATGAATACGTGTGTCTTGACAGTCACAGTTGACGCCTCACACTCCAGCTTATCAGACTACACAGGGACCTACAGAAAATTCACCCGAGGGGTACTGGAAAGAAGATATTGGGAGGGACGGGAAGCATGAGAGGAATGGGACTTGCCGTGCTGCTGAGCGTTTTGTTCTGTGCCGGCTGTTCTGGCCTGGCGTGGGCGGGGGAGCACTCGTACATGCAGGTGGAGATTGTGACGGGTGCGCGCGCGGGGGCGATTGAAAGGCGCTGTGCAGCCTTGTTGCAGGAGCGCGTGCGGGAACGGGCCCAGGTGGCGGTGCAGGTGCACCAGGAACCCGCGCCAGGCGGCCCTGGTCTTTCTGTGTTGCTGGGCTTGCCGGAACATCACGAAGGACTTGCCCGATACTTTGCCGAACGGCGCATTCCGCCGCTGACCCCGCTGGCGCCCGGTCCGGAAGGGTTTCTGCTGCGCAGTTTCGCGGATGGCGCACACACGGTGGTACTGGCGGCGGGCATCGACGAACGCGGCGTGCTGTATGCCGTGGGCGAACTGCTCCGTCAGATCACTTTCCAGGCGGACAGTATCACACTCCCGGCCACACTCGACGTACGCAGCGCGCCAGCGTTTGAAGTGCGCGGCACGCAGTATGGCCAGAGCGGGATCGCACGGCGGCTCGGCAAAGTGCGGGAATGGACGCAGGCAGAACAAGAGCGTGAGATTCTAGATGAAGTATTGACCGGCGCGAACACCTTCGATACGGATCCTGGGCCAATTTGTGATTTCTTGCAGGCTTGGGGTCTTCAGACCCAACTCAGCTATGGGCCCAATACCGGCAGCGGCCCGCCGGAATGGGAAGCGAAGGAGTCGATCGGGCGGGTCAATTACTTGTGCCCGTCGGCGCCGGCGGCGCGTCAGCACCTGCTGGATACCTGCGAAGCTACTTTCAAGAACAGTCCCGATTATGACTTCGTGAAACTGGTGGGCGGTGACGGCGGCGGCTGTGAGTGCGACAAGTGTGACCCGTACGGGCTGACCTTTATCAAATTGTGCGAAGAGATGGCGGCGATCATTCACAAGTACCACCCGAAAACGCGCATCTGGTTCACCAACCAGAAGTTTGACGACGCCGATGACCAAGCCATCTTCAAGTATCTTCAAGAACAGCCACGCGACTGGCTGTGGGCCTGGGGATATGGGCCCGGCTCCGACGCAATGGGCTGGCAACCGGGACACCGGCAGACACACCGGATGGACCTGTTTCGCTATCCCGGATTTGGTCCTTTTGACCGGTACAACCAGGAGATCATCCATCAGCTCCCGCCACAGCAGACGTTGCTGCATTACAACGAAATCACGCACTGGCGCTACTCGCAGCACGGGTACATGCAGATGTACCCGCGCGCGGACCGGAACGGCGATCAACCGCCCTGGTGGAACCACTGCATCTATGAGCGCCGGCCTGACGCGGCGTTGACCATGGTTTACGACCGCCTGACGTTCTATGCCTGGCCGCGCTTCTATCATTGGGTCTTCGGTGAAGTGAACCGTTATGGCGCAGGTGACATCACGCATTCGAGTGGCAACCACGACCACTTCAATCAATGGATGTGGCAGCGATTACTTTGGGCGCCGCAGACGAGCGTGGAAGAAGTGGTGGATGAGTACTGCCGCGCGTGGTTTGGGCCGGAGGTGGCGCCGCTGATGGCCGAGGCCATTTTCCAGTTGGAGGAGAACCTGGAAGAAAGGGAGGGAAAGGACGAAAGGGGCCAAAAGGAAAGCGAAGACAATATTCCGGAGATTGTTGAGAAAACTGGGATTGAGCGGTATTACGGGTTGGTGCAAGAAGCGGGGAAACGGATGCCGCCGCAGCTCTTGGCGAAAAACTGGCTCTGGCGCGAGTACATGCAGAAGGCGGCATTGGATTTGCACACGAAGTTGGCGGTGGAACAACAAATCGATTTGCAGCAGCGTGTCGAGAAGCGCGTATCCAAGGCCCTGCAATCGGGAAACATCGATCGCGCGCTTGACCAGGCGCTCACCTGGTTTAGAGTGACCCCGGCCAACGGCGATCTAGTACTTCCGCGGGTGGAACCTGCAACGTCGCCCACCGCGCGCATGCGGGCGCTCCGTGAAGAGGCCGGGCGACTGGGCGAGGAGAGCAACGCGCTCTACGGCGTGCGGAGCGAGGGGTATTACAACCTCGATCATGATTTCATCGGCCTGGGCTGGCTCAAGCGCCAACTCGAGCGGGCGCGCGCGGCACAGGACGAAGCCGAGCAGCGTGAACTGCTGCGGATGATTGTGGCGTATGAGGACGCCGGCCCCGGCGGGTCTTACGATGACTTGGGCACGTATGGCCCGTGTCCCCACGCCGTCAATGGTTATCCCTATGACCACGGACAGCCCTATGTCTATCCCATGCTCGATGAAGGCAACCGCGCGAGCCAGAAGTCGCTGTATTTCACCCAGAACGAGGCACAGGGGGTAACTCTGCATTATAGCAACCTTGATCCAGGCGCGCAGTACCGGATCCGCTTCACGCTGGTTCGTCCCTGGTACCAGGAACGGTACGCGATGCGCATGAACCAGAAATCTGAAACGATCTATGTGGACGAACAGGTGCTCGCGCGCGACCTCGAACTGCCGCTCCAAATGAGCGACTTCTTCACGTTTGAGGTTCCTCGAGATGCCACGGCCGACGGTGAACTCGAGGTGCGCTTTGAGAAGGCCGCCGATGTGGCTGCGGGCGATCGCGTGACGGTCGAGCAGTGGCGGAACTCAGGGGGCTGGGGCACACTCGTGAGCGAGGCGTGGCTGATGATGGAGTAGGAGGGAAAGGACGGAAGCGGTTTTCGGGCGAGCCTACTCGCGAGCCGGTTGAGGCTTGGAAGAGTTGGGGCTAGCATGCACACCCAACCGGCTCGCGGGTACGCTCGCCCTCCCGAACAGGCTCGCCCTTCAGGATCTCAGGAGTACTTTTCGCGCAGGCGCCGCGCGGCTTCCACTTCGTTCTTCAGCTTCTGATAGACCTCGTCAATGGAGACGTTGGCCGCGGAGCCGGGGGCGAAGCCGCAGTCCGGATTGAGCGTGATGCGCTCCGGCGCGAGGTATTTTAGCGCCATCTCGACGCGGCCCACGATGGTTTCAGGCGAATCGATCTGGCCGGGTTGTGTGCTGACACAGCCGAGACCGATTTCGAGGTGCTCGGGCAGTTGTGTGAACACCGCCATGTCCCCCGCGCCGGGCGCGGTAAATTCCATGGTCAGGTGATGCACGTTGAGCCGCCGGAGTTGCGGGAGGATTGGGTCGAAGCCGCCGCTGTGCTGGCTTTCGCCGCGGGCGCGGGCGCCGGCGCGGCGGCACAGGTGCACGGCAAGCTTCACGCCGGTCATGTCCTCGACGACGGCGTTGTCCATGGCCGCGGCAAAATCGGCTGCTTTGTCTGGATCGTCGTACTGCGCGCGCACGGATTCATCCACGAACAGACAAAGGTGGGGGTCGTCGATTTGGACCATGTACACGCCCGCGTCGCGCAGGAGTTCCAATTCGCGCCGCAGAATGGGCACGCAGTCTTCAATAAACGACTCGCGGGTCGGATAGGCCTTGCTCGATTTCGCCGGGTCCCACATGCGCTCGCCCAGGAGCGCCGGCGCCGGCAGCGTCGCTTTAATTCGTCGTTCGGTGAAGCGTTTGAGGTATGACACTTCCCGCGCGATGAAACCAGGCTGCTTTGGCGCGAGCCGCTCGGTGACGATGGTCCAAGGGCGGCCGTCAGCGGGGTTGCGGCTGAGTTCAAAGCCGTGGGCCAATTCGGCGATGACACCGATGTAAGATTTGCGCCACCACTCGCCGTCGGTGACCACATCCAGGCCCGCCGCTTCTTGCAGGGCCACGGCGTACTGCACCGCGGCGCCCATCAGCCGCTCATATTCGCTTTCGCTGTGCGAAGAATCTTCGGCGATCAGTTCGCGCACAAACAGCGGGCGTGGCAGGGAACCGATGACGGAAGCGGGGAAAAGAAGTTCGGCCATGCTCAGTTCCCCAGATGGCGCGCCGTCCAGTACTGCCGCGCGTATTCAAAATCCTGCTGTGTGTCTACTTCGATATAGCCGCCCGGCGTGTCCACGTGTGCCATTGGCACGCCGCGTTCAATCATCTCCTGGAGCAGGTGAATGAAGTAGGCTTTCTCAAAACTTTTCGCCTCGCGAAAAGGTTTGCCGCTGAACTGGGCCCGGCAATCGTGGTAGGCCGCGCGCAACTGGCGCGCCCCTTCCACGCTGAATTTGGCGACGCCGATGAATTCGCCGTAGGCGTCGCTTTCTCCAATGCCACGGTGGACGCGCGTCACGCACCCGTTAGTCGCGGTAACTTTCTCCGCGTCGTCGGAAGGATGTTGCGAGCGGTGGACATAGCGGACGAGCCACTCGGTATCCACGCCGAGGCTGATGTCGTCTTGTGCCGCGTGCAACCCCCGGACGACAGCAGGCGTAAAGAGAATGTCCGAGTAACAACAGAGAAAACCGTGCTCCATGACGTCTTCCGCGTAAAACAAAGACGCGAGGATGTTGTTGTTGGGCCAGTTGTCATTGTGGCGGAACTGGAACTGCGGATAGTCCGCGCGCACCTTATCGATTTGATAGCCGCCAACAAAACAGATGTTGTTCAGGCCGTTCTGGTGGAAGGCGTCCAGAAGCCAGTCGAGGATCCGTTTGCCTTCGACCTCCGCGAAGCACTTAGGGGCGTCGGCGGTCGTGGGCATGAGCCGCTCGCCGCGCCCGGCGCCGATAATGATGACTTGCATGATGGGGGAATTCCTTTGGCGCGCCATAACGCCGGGGGTTGCTGCCAGGGAAAAAGAGTTAATAACACAGCGCACCCGCCTTCGGCAAATTCCGGCACGAGCAACCACGTCCCACGCGCGTCAGGCCAGCTTTTTTCTGAAGCGCAGGGTCGCGGCCGTGAGGACGGTAAAGCCCATGCCCGCGAGGATGGCGCCATTGATCCAGAGGTCGTTGAAGGTGGCGTCACGCAGGATGATGCCACGCAGGATGCGGATGAAATACGTGGCGGGCACCACCTGGCCGATGACATAAATGATGTAGGGCATGGATTCTTGCGGGAAGATAAAGCCCGACAGCAACACGGACGGCAGAATGATCAGGAACGAGATCTGGAGGGCCTGCGTCTGGTTGCCGGCGAAGGTGGAGATGAACAGGCCGAGTCCGAGCGTGGTCACCATGAAGATGAGCGTGAAGACGGCGAGCATCGAGACGCTGCCGGCAATCGGCACCTGGAATAAGAAGCGCATAAGCAGCAACACGCTGATGATCTCGATAATGCCCACGATGCCAAACGGCACGAGCTTGCCGAGGATCAGGCCGAGCCGCGAGACGGGCGTGACCATGAGTTGTTCGAGCGTGCCTGTTTCCTTTTCGCGCACGATGGCAAAGGCAGTTAGCAACATGGTGATCAATTGCAGAATGATGCCGACGAGGCCTGGCACCATGAAGTTGGCCGTGCGCATGTCCGGATTGAAGAGGACGCGCGTGCGCGCTTCAATCGGCGGGGCCGCCTGCGTTCCAAATTGCTCCGTCAGGATACCCACGGAACTGCGCAGGGCAATGGCGTTGCTGACGTTCAGCGCCTGCATGGCGACCGTGGAATCGCTCCCGTCGATCAGGATCTGCATGTCGGTGTGCGCGCCGGTAAGGATCTTGTCGCTGAAATCCGGCGGTATCTTGATGCCCACCTTTGCGCGCCCCCGGATGATGGTGTGGCGCAGTTCCTCATCCGAGTCCACCTGCGACACGAAGGTGAAGTAGCCCGTATTCACGAAGCGGTCGAGCAGCTCGCGACTCGGTGTGCGGCCGTCCATGTTGTAGATGACCGTGGGGATGTTCTTCACATCAAGATCGATGGCGTAGCCGAACACGGTGAGTTGCAGGCCGGGCACCAGCAGCATGAGGAAAAGCGTGCGCGGGTCCCGCAGGATGTGCCGCGATTCCTTGTAGACTATCGCGTAGAAGCCCCTAAACACGTTGCTGCTCCTTCGCGCGCTGGCGCGTCAGTGTGACGAACACGTCCTCCAGCGTCGCGGGGATCGGCCGTGCCGTCGTCGACGTGAATCCTTCTCGTTTCAGGTCTTCGACCACGCGTTCTTCATTGCCCTCTTGTGCCAGCACGTGCAGCGCGTCGGCGAAGATGGTCGCGTCCTCAACGTAATCAAAGGTGTTGAGCACGCGCATGGCCGCGGCGACGCGCGGCGGGCGCACTTCGAGCCGCACCATGCCCGCCGGGGTGACGTCCGGCAGGCGCTTCAATTCCGCGGGCGTGCCGTTCACGATCAGCTTCGAGAAATAGATATACCCGACGTGACTGCACCGCTCTGCCTCATCCATGTAGTGCGTGGTGACGAAGAACGTTACGCCTTGGCCGGCGAGATCGAAGAGCAGGTTCCAGAGGTCGCGGCGAGCCACGGGGTCAATGCCCGCCGTCGGTTCGTCCAGGAACATTAACCTGGGGCTGTGCACCAGCGAGCAGGCCAGCGCCAGCCGTTGTTTCCAGCCGCCGGACAGCCGCGCGGCGAGCTGCCGCCGGTAGTTGCCGATGCCAACGATCTCGATGACCTCTTCGATCCGCTGCGTGCGCACTTGGCGCCGCAGCCCGTAAATCCCGGCGTAAAAGCGCAGGTTTTCCATCACGGTGAGGTCGGTGTAGAGGCTAAACTGCTGCGACATGTAGCCGATGCTGCGCTTGATCGCTTCGGTGTCGCGATGGATGCTGTAGCCCAGCACGGTGGCGTCGCCGTCCGACGGCATGAGCAGCCCGCAGAGCATACGGATAAGTGTCGTCTTACCGGAGCCGTTCGGGCCGAGAAATCCGTAGATGTCCCCTTCCTCGATCTCGAGGTTGACGCTGTCCACCGCGGTGACGGGGCCGAAGCGGCGGGTCAGGTCTTTGGCCTCAATGATGGCGGCCACGGCTATTGTCCCGCGCCGGCCCGGGGCAGGTGCGCGATGGCGGTCATGCCGGCGCGCAGTTTGCCGCCAGCGGAGTCAAGCTGGATTTCGACGGAGAATACCTGCTGGACGCGCTCTTCCTCCGTTTGCAGATTGCGCGGCGTGTATTCGCCCTCCGAAGCGATGTGGGTGATGATGCCCTCAAATTCTTCCAGGCCATGCGCGTCCGTGGTAATCACCACTTTCTGACCCGTCTGCAGGTGACCGAGCATCGCCGCGCTCACATAGATGGTGAGATCGAGATCCTCCGGGTTCATGAGCCGGACAATCGGCCCCGGCTTAATCAAGTCGCCGGGCCGTACATCGAGGGACTCAATCAAGCCGTCGATGGGCGCGACGATTTCCATCTCGCGCAGGGCCACTTGCGCGCGCTCGACTTGGGCCGCCGCTGCGTCGCGCGTGGCCCGGGCCGCGGCCAAATCTTCGTCGCGCGGGCCACGCTTCACTTCGTCGAGAAACGCCTTCGCGCGATCATAGTTGGCCTTGGCCATCGCAATCTCTTCGGCCCGCAGCCCCTCGTCCACGATGTCCGCTTTTTCCCGCGCCGCCTTCAATTGCGCTTCCGCTGCCTTAAACGCCGCTTCCGACCGGTCGAAGACCTGCTGGGGGATCACCTCCTGCTGGAGCAGACGCTGCGCGCGGTCATAGTCCGCCTTGGCGGCGTCGTAGGGCGCGCGGGCCGCCTCGACGCCCGCCTGTGCGGCGCGCTTCTCTTCTTCGCGCGCGCCTTTCCGCGCCAGGGTGTACTGCTCTTCCGCCGCCTTCAGCGCGGCTTCCGCCTGGGCCAATTGCTCCGCAGTGGCGCCGGTCTCCGCCTTCAGCAGCAGTGCCTCCGCCTGCGCCAGTTGCGCCTGCGCCGCCGACAACGCCGCCTGAGTCTCCGCGGCGTCCAGCCGGATGAGTACGTCTCCCTTCTTCACTTGGCCGCCCTCCTCGACCAGTACTTTCTCGACGCGCCCGCCTATTTTCGAGCCGGCCGTCACCGCATCGCTTTCAATCTGGCCCGTTACTTCCAACGTTGCATCATGGCCGCCATCGCAACCGAGGACAACGCAGATGAGAAGGATCGCCCCTGCAGCGCGAGAAACCATAGGTCTTATAGGTCCTATGAGTCCCATACGACCTATGTAGTTGCCAGGACAGGCCAGGTAGTGCATGAGAATGACCAAGGTTTGCCCCCGCATCATGGCCGTCCAATAAAGGCGCGGCAGGGCGCGCCGTCCGCTCCGGCGAGCGGCATGGGCAGCACAACAAACGAATAGATTCCCGCGGAGAAATTGGCCAACTGCAGGCCCTCCACAACAAACACTTCATTTTGCAGCAAGATATGGTGCGTCGGCGCCGACTTTTTGTACGGCGCAATCGAGAGGTAGTCAATCCCCACCAAGCGGACGCCGTCATCCACCAAGCGCTGCGCGGCGGACGGATCCAGGCCCACGAAATCCGTTTTGAACGGGGCATCCGAGGGATAACCGCTGTTCTTTGTTTTGAACAACACGCGCGGCGGGAACGGCTTCTCGCCGAGATCTTCCGCGCGGATGACGTCCACATCCATCACCTCGACCAGCAGCGCGTCGCCAAAGAACACCGCCGTATCCACTGCGTCCAGCCGCTTCCCCTCATGCTCGAAATGCCACGGCGCATCGCAATGCGTCCCCGTGTGCGTCGAACAGGTGATGACCGACGTGTTGCACGAAGCGCCCTCGGCCATGCGCGAAGCGGGCAGGAACTGAAACGGCGGGTCGCCCGGCCAGACCGTCATGCCGGGCCGCAGTGGAATGCTCACGTCATACCAGTGGATACTCAACGTCTGCTCTCAAGGTTGCAGGTAAGCGGCAAAATCCAAAGCGTGAACGGACACAAAGGACCTAAGGGACCAAAAGGACATTCACCCCTTGGATAAGCCCGCGCTCTTGGCTTCTTTGCTTGATTTCGTGGGAAATAGTACGTGAAGCCGCATAGCGGCCTCCATTATGTCGTAACCCGATGGAACCGTGCAATTGCGCGCGGGGCATTCCGCAGCGCTCCTGGGTGGCCCGTCAAGCAATCAAGCTTGAGGGGGCCAGCTCTTAAAGCTTACGATGACACCTCCAGGGGGTCAGACGATTGTGACGTCACTTATATTCCGGGGAGCCACGTTATGCACCGTATGTTTGGAATCCTCGCACTGGCCATGGCCGCCTGGTCGGCCCATGCCGCAACCGCGATTGATCTCAGTCAGGCCGTCATTCAGCCGGCGCCAGACGTTCCGGAGCAGGTGCTCAAGTTCTTCTTGAAAGAATTGGACGAGCATGCTCCAGGCCACCACACGGCGGTGGCTGCCGCGGAAGCGAAGGCCCCTGGACCGGTCATTTCGCTCAGCATCGCGCCGGAAGGACTCCAGCCTGAAGGCTACTCCATTGCCGTCGTTCGTGAGGGCGGCGCCAGCACCGTCCAGGTGCGCGGTGCGGACGCGCGCGGATTGCTCTTTGGCGTGGGGCGCCTCATCCGCGTCTTGAAACTCGCACCGGACAGCATCAGCGTCGAAGACGACGTGGCCATCACCTCTTCGCCGCGTTATCGGATCCGCGGCCACCAGTTGGGCTATCGCCCCACCGCCAACACCTATGACGCCTGGGACCTCGATACCTTTGACCGCTACATCCGCGAGCTGATTCTCTTCGGCACAAACTCCATCGAACTGATCCCGGCACTGGGCGAACGCGGGGAAAAGACCGCGCACATGCCCGTGCCGCCCCGCAAGATGAACGCGATGCTCAGCGAACTGATCCATGCCTATGGGCTTGATGTCTGGCTGTGGGCGCCGGTGGGCGAAGACCTGGCGCAAGCGGGCGCGGCGGAAGAAGCACTTGAACGCCGCCGCGAGTTTTACGCGGAGATGAAGAACATCGACGCGGTCTTCATCCCGGGCGGCGATGGCGGCAACAATCCGATTCGGCTGCTCATGCCGTTCCTGGAGCAACTGGCGCCCGTCCTGCACGCGGCCCA
>JACPGD010000178.1 GCA_016182645.1 Candidatus Hydrogenedentota bacterium
GCTGCATCCGCCTGGCGCTGCCAGCGTTCCCAGTGCTGGGCGTCACGAGTGTCCATGGTGGGGGTACTCCTGTGCCGGCATAACCGGAACTGAACCGGGGCGCGAGTGAGTCCGAAATCATTATAGACTTCGGGATAGATTATCTCCGAAGTGGTTTGAGGGTATAAAATGAACCTGTCCTTTAGACAAGACGCAGGAGGGCCTGGAGTATTCAGTGGACGGGGGACCAAGGGCAAGAGGGAAGACAGGTCAGCAAGGAGAACAGGAACAAGAGGGGCGGAGGTCATGATGCGGGCTGTAGCGACTATTCTGGGGTGCGGGATGTTGTGGACCGCGGGCGCGGTAGCGCAGGAGGCGGCGCCAGCGCTGGCGCCGGCGCCGGACAAAACGGTGGTGCTGACGTTTGACGACGCGGTGAAGTCGCACCGGACCTTCGTGGGGCCGCTGCTGAAAGAGCTTGGATTCAGCGCGTCGTTCTTTGTCACGCAATTATGGATGGAAGACAAAGAAAACTTCATGACGTGGCAGGACATCGCGGAACTGCACCAGATGGGTTTCGAGATTGGGAACCATACCTGGACCCATCTGGGGCTCAGCACGGCGGAGCGGGCAAAGCAGTTGCCCGAGGAACTGCGCCAGGTGGAAGCCGCGCTGGCGCAGGTGGGCGTGCCGAAGCCCATTTCCTTTGCCTGGCCGGGGAATGCCTTCAGCGCGGAAGCGCGCGACGTGCTCAAGCAGGCCGGATACCGTTTCGCGCGGCGGGGAATGCAGCCCGAGGTGCCTTACGGCAAGATCATTCCAGGACCGCCGTATGAACCGGCGAAGTACGATCCGCTGCTAGTCCCTTCGACCGGCGATGCGTATCCGGAGTGGACGCTCGAGCATTTTAAGCAGGTGGTCGCGCAGGCGGTCGGCGGGAAGATTGTAGTGGTCCAATTCCATGGGGTCCCGGACATCGCGCATCCGTGGGTACACACGCCGCCGGAGCGGTTTCAGGAATACATGCGCTACTTGAAGGACGAGGGGTTCCAGGTGCTGGCCTTGCGGGATCTGGCGCGGTATGTGGACCCGGACCGCGCGACGGAAGATCCGCACTTGGGGACTTCCTATTCGCGAAAATGACGCGGCGTGGCCGCAGGAGGGCCGGAACATGCACCTCAGCGAGATTCGGGCGCGAATCATGCAGATCCATTTCCTGAACAACCTGCCTGAGGACATCCGCCTGCGCGTGGCCATGTTGTTCCTGGGCATTGGGCATGAAATGACGGCCACGGACGGCCACATCATCTTCCGCGAAGGCGAACCGGACAACGACCTGGCGTTTGTGCTGCTGGATGGCCGGGTGCAGGTCGAGAAGACGGAAGCGCCGGCCATCTCGGCGCCCGCACCGGATGTGCTTGGGGAACTGATCAAGTTCAACCCCATTCCGCGGCGCTCCGCCACGGTGATCGCGGAAGGCGAGGCGAAGCTGCTCAAATTTGCCTGGGACGACTTTTTTGTGTCGGCCCAGAAGATGTTCACGGCGGATGAACTGACCCTGTTGCGCCAGGCATTGGAAGATATTGCCTGGGAGCATTTCGCGGTATAGGACAGGCCCGCCGGACGGGGAGGAAATCGAACGGATCAGTCGGATCGGCCCGATTAGACGCTCAGGAGGTGGGCGAGCGTTTCTTGGGGAGGTGGGGCATGTCGTCGGGCTCGATGTGCACGAGGACATCGCGGATGCGGGGGTCGGCCGCGCGGATGGCGTCTTTCACCTCGTGGGCGATGAAATGTCCGTCGCGGACACTGAGGTCGGGCCTGACGAGTACGTGCAGGTCGACGTAGAACTCGAAACCCATTTTGCGGACGAGGCATTCGTCCAGCCCGGTGACGCGGGGCACCTCGCCGGCGACGTGGCGCACGGTCTGCTCGACGTCCGTTGATGGCGCGGTGTCCATAATTTCACCGAGCGCGGGCACGAGGAGCGAGTAGCCGTTGTAGGCGATGACGACGCAGGCGGCGAGCGCGGCCCAGTCGTCGGCGGTTTCGTACCCGTCTCCGCCCGCGAGGGCGACGACGATGCCCACGAAGGCGGCGAGCGAAGTGAGCGCGTCGCTGCGGTGGTGCCAGGCGTCCGTGCGGACGGCGGTGCTCTCGACGCCGGCGCCGACCCGGAACACGTAGCGGAAGAGCAACTCCTTGACGACGATGACGCCGACCAGGACGGCCAGGGTATAGGGCGCGGGCGCGGGCGGGTCGGGGGCGAGAATCTGGCGGACACTTTCGATGGACAAGCCGAGCGCGGCGGCCATGATGCCAATGGCGGCGACCGTGGCAGCGAGGGGTTCGGCCTTGCCGTGGCCATAGGGGTGGTCGGCGTCGGGAGCGGTGGCCGCGATCTTCAGGCCGCTCAGCACGATGGCGCCGCTGAAAATATCCAGGAGCGATTCCATCGCATCGGCGACGAGGGCATAGGAGTTTCCGGCCACGCCGGCGATGCCCTTGATGACAGCGAGCAGCGTGTTGACGACCACGCCGAGCAGCGTACTCCGGACGGCGCGCGCGGCCCGGCGGCGCGTTGACTGGTCGCTGGTGTTATCCATGGATTGCAACGATTAAAACCTGCGTGTTACAACACCGGCGCCGCTGTGCGCTGGAGGTGTCATGCTTCCCCCAAAAATCGCCGAAAAAATTTGCCGCCGCCTGGAATTGCTCCGAGGCTGGCGCTACGCCAAGGTGGCGGACGTGCCCCTCGAGGTGGCGGAGACGATGGAACACTTCCGCACGCCGCCTCTCTATCTCAAATTTGAACCCGCGCCCATTGGCAAGCGCTGGGGCAAGCATTGGGGCACGGCCTGGTTCCGCGGCACGATCCAAGTGCCCCGGACGTGCAAAGGCCGCAAGGTATTTTACCGGCATGTGAGCTTCTCCGACAAACTGCTATTCGTGGACGGCGCCCCGTATGCGGGTATGAACCCGCATCACGAGGAAGCTTTGCTCCTGCGGCCCGCGCGCGGGGGCGAATCGCTGGCGCTCTATGTTGAGGCCTATGCGGGGCATCCCATTCCCGGCGTCGATGCCTACCGCCGCGAGCCGTACACGCACCAGTTTTGCGACATGGACCCCGGCCGCGAGCCGCCGCTGGCGCTGGAGGCGAGCGAGTTGTTGGTCGAACGCGAAACGGTGTCGGCTTTTTATTACGACGCCAACGTGTTGTTTCGCACGGCACTGGCACTGGCCCCGGACACGCTGCGGCGCTTCCAGATTCTGGAGGGGCTGCATCGGGCGTTGGATGTGGTGCCCGTGCACTGGGACAACGAAGAAGAACTGGAGAACTCGGCGCGGTCCGCGCGGAAGCTGCTGGCGCCATTACTGGCGGCCAGGAATGCGGGCGCGGCCCCGTCGGCGGGCGTGGTGGGGCACGCGCACATCGATGTGGCGTGGTTGTGGCCGCTGCGCGAGTCGATCCGGAAGGCGGCGCGCACGTTTGCGACGGCGCTGCAGTTGATGGACGAGTACCCCGAATTTCGTTTCATTCAAACGCAACCGGTCCTGTACGACCTGGTGGAAGCCGAATATCCGGACCTGATTCCCCGCATCCGCAAGCGGGTCAAGGAAGGGCGTTGGGAACCCAACGGGGGCATGTGGCTGGAAGCGGACTGCAATGTGCCCTCGGGCGAGTCGCTGGTGCGGCAGTTCCTCGAGGGGCGCAAGAAATCGCAGGAATTGTTCGGGTACCAAGCCGATACGCTGTGGTTGCCCGACGTCTTCGGGTATTCCGCGGCGCTGCCCCAGATTCTACGCAAGTGCGACATCGACCACTTTGTCACCAGCAAGATCAATTGGAATGACACGAACCGCTTTCCTTACGACACGTTCTGGTGGCGCGGCATTGACGGGTCGGAGGTCTTCACGCAGTTCATCACGACGCCCGCGGAATTGGGCGGCTACAACGCGCAGTTGCTGCCGGACACCCTCCAGACGTCGTGGAACCAGGTGCAGCGCAAGGACGCCCAAGACGGCGTGCTGGTTTCGGTCGGCTGGGGCGATGGCGGGGGCGGCCCCACGCGCGAGATGTGCGAACATGCCGCGCGCATGAAGGACCTCGAAGGCTGCCCGAAGACCGAGTTTGTGTCCGCGGGCCAGTATTTGAAGCGCCAGCGCGAACAGGAGGTGCGGCGCCCGCGCTGGTCCGGCGAACTGTACCTCGAACTGCACCGCGGCACCCTGACAACCCAGGCCAGGACGAAACGCCATAACCGGAAGCTGGAGTTGCTGCTGCGTGACGTCGAACTGCTCTCGGCGTGGGCAATGGTGCAGGGGGAGGGCTTCGAGTATCCCGCCAATGCATTACAGCAACACTGGCGAACATTGCTGACCAACCAGTTTCACGACATCTTACCGGGGACGGCGATCCGGCAGGTGTACGAGACGGCCGAAGCACAGTACGCGGAGATGGAGCGGGAGTTGGGGCTGTTGCGCACAGCGGCCCTCAGCAAACTGGGGGAGCGTTTGCTCGCGGATTCCGAGGGCGCGGGCTTCCTTGTGGCCAATACGCTGTCATGGACCCGAGAGGAGGTGATGTACTTCGACGCACCGGACTTCACGGCGGCCTGCGACGCCGAGGGGAGGCCGCTGCCGTGCCAGCGCGTGGAAGAACGTCTGGCGGTGGCCGTGGCGCTGCCGGCACTGGGCGCCGCGCCGATTGCGCTGCGCAAAAAGGCCACCACGGCGGAATCCGTCTTCACCTATTCCGGCAAGGCCCTGGAGACGCCCTTCTATAGTGTGGCGTTTGATAAAGCGGGAAAAATCCTGGCCCTGTACGACAAAGAACACAAGCGGGAACTCGTGCGCGAGGGGAAGCGGCTCAACGATTTCTACACCGCCGACGATATTCCGGTGTTCTGGGACGCCTGGGACATCGAGCGCTATTATCGCGACACGATTCGGTACGAGGAGCGGTTGCTCGCGCGCGAGGTGGTGAGCGATGGGCCGCTGCTGTGCGTTGTGCGGAGCACCTATCAAATCGGGCGCGCTTCCACCTTGCGCCAGGACATGATTTTCTATGGGACCCATCGCCGCATCGAGTTCAGGACCGAAGTGAACTGGCACGAGCGGCAAACGCTGCTGAAAGTGGGTTTTGGCCTGAACTTGCAGGCCGAGCATTACCGGAGCGAGATTCAATTCGGGCACGTGACACGTCCCCTGCATGCGAACACCAGTTGGGACCAGGCGCGCTTCGAGTCCTGCGCGCACAAATGGATGGACATTTCCGAGGGGGACTACGGCGTCGCGCTGCTCAACGACTGCAAGTACGGCCACGATGTGCTTGACGACATGCTGTCGCTGACACTGCTGCGCTCTCCGCTGGCGCCCGACGCCTCCGCCGACCAAGGCGCGCACACGTTCATGTATGCGTTGCTGCCACACGCGGGCGACTTTACGGTCAAGTCCGTGGTGCGCGAAGCGTACGCCCTGAACGTGCCGCTCGTGGCCACGCCGCAGTCTCCCGGCGCCAGCGGCCAAGAGCGGCTGGCCGATTTCTTCACCGTCTCGAATTCGCACGCGGTGGTGGAGTCGGTCAAGAAATCGGAAACAGGGGACGCTGTTGTCATCCGGCTGTACGAAGCTGGGCGCACGCGCGGGCGCGTATCGCTGGCGTTTACGCAACCCCTCAAACGGGCCGAAGAATGCAACCTGCTGGAAGAGCGCGAACAGCCGCTCGCGATCAAGGAACAGAAAGTGACCCTGCGCATTCAGCCGTTTGAAATCAAGACCGTCCGCGTTTACTTGAAATGATCTTAGTGCTCCATTTCGTAAATACGGTAACGTATTCCAGCTTCCGTAGCGTCCGGCCTCTGTGCCGGACGGGACTGTGCAACGCCGGCCTAAACCTGCACCAACTCCCCGCTTTGCTGCACGTTCCGGACTGTGCTGCGTGTTCCCGTCCGGCACAGAGGCCGGACGCTACGACTCGGAGTACGTGATTTCAATCCACGACGGGCGGGGTCTCGTATTCGCGCTCCTTGAGCTTCTTGGCGTAATACGTAATGATGCGGCGCAGGAGTTCGTCGCGCCGGATGCCTTCCACCTCCGCTTTCCACCGCAGAAAGGCCGCCACGGAGCGTGGCAGCGTGACCGTCATTTTGACGGCATCCGTGGGATTGGTATCGCCAAGATGGTCATCACGCTTCTTACGGCGCACGGGCTTGACGATTTTCTCTGGCATGGTTCCCTCCTCCTTGGAATGCTGGCCCCAATTGGATTACGGATTTTACGTAAAAGCATTCTACCCGCAGGGCAGTTTCGGAATCCAATCCAGTTCACCCGGTTTCTCACGGCCTTCAGCCGGCCCGCGGGTACGCTCACCCCGAAGAATGGTTGCTCAACAGAAATAAGGCAATATTCAAGAATATATAAGGGTATAAGTCTGCGCTACCTTGACAAAAACCGGCGTAGCCTGATATAGGAAAGACACGAGGTGCACGTATGGGTGCTGTAAGGGGACGGTCTGAAGGGTTCACGCTGCTGGAAGTCACGTTTGCCACGGGCATCCTGCTGCTGTCGTTTGGCTTTCTCCTGGGGTCGTTGCACAGCCTGGCGCGGGTGCGTGAGGTGACGGAACAGCACCAGCGCGCGATGGCCCTCCTGAATACGTGTCTGGAAGAACTTTCCGGAATGACGGCGGCAGAGGCGCCGGCCTACCGGCCTGCACGGAATACGGCGGGTGCGCCGGAGATCGGGATCGAATTCCTGGACGCTGGTGGCGCCGCGCTGAATCCCTCGCCGGAATCCGTCGAAGCACTGCCGCAGCCATGCGCGGTGCGGGTCACCGTGACGGCACACACGAGCGCCGGGCATCCCGTTCGGGCGAATGCGGTATGTATTGTGGGAAGGGGGCCCCTTGCGCCGTAACGGTTTCACGCTTATCGAGGTGCTCACCGCCAGCGCGTTGCTCGCCGTGGCGACGGGCATCATCTGGCAAACGTGGCTGACGGCGAACGAAAGCGCGGAGGTGATCGAGCAGAAGGCCGCGGCCGCCGCCGAGGCGGGGCGCGCGCTGTCGGTGATAGCGCACGAGTTGCGCGGGGCATCGCTCGGGAGCGTGTCGTTGCTCCCGGCAGCACAAATCGAATATCGGGTTGCCGAGGACCTGGAGGGCAATGGCCTGGCCGTGGACAAGACTGGCGCGCTGGAACTGGGGGCGGCGCGGACAATCGGGCGCGACGCCGAGGACCGCAACGCGGATGGACTCCGGGAGCGGCAATTGGTGCTGGTGGCGGGCGGGACGATCCAAGTGCTGGCGAATGACCTCCTCACGAATGAAGACGCCAACGGCAACGGCGTGCTCGATTCAGGGGAAGACGCCAACAGCAACGGCCGGCTTGAACGCGGGGTCTGGTTCGAGTCGAGCGGCCAGGGCGTGCGGATGATCATTGAAACGACGGGGAAGACGCGGCGCGGCCACGTGACCCCGGTATCCTTCCAACAACTGGTGAGGCCGCGCAATCCATGAGGCGCCAGGGGCGACAGCAGGACGTGCGATGTGGCGAGCGGGGCATGGCCCTCCTCTTGTGTACTCTGTTCATCGCGCTGACATTGGTGGTTCTCTCGACGCTGAGTCTGCGCATTGTGGCGCAAGCCCACCACGGCATGTGGGCGGAGAAAGAGGCGCAGGTGTTCGCGGCGGCGGAAGCGGCCCTGGCCCTGAGTGCGTCCAGCATGACCAGTCTTGGCTTCACCGGCGCGCCTGCCTATGACACGGCGGGAAGATCGGTCCCGCCGGGCTTTGGCGCGCCGGGCGTGACGCCGCAAACCTTTGCCGCGATGCCTGGAATGGAATACTTCGCGGTAGCGGCAGCCTGGGGCAGCGATGGCCTGGACAACAATGGCGATGGCGCCGCAGACGATGCGGGCGAGCAGGGTGTGCATGCCGTGCTCGCCTTCGCGCGGTCGGGCGCGCTCGCGCGCGGGATTGAGGCCGTGTTCCGGGAACAAGCTGCGGGAGGCGCGCTGGCTCAGGTGTCGTGGCGCGAGATCCCGGTGGCGCCAGGGACGGAAGAAGGGACGACAGGGACAGCAGAGACGGAATAGACAGAGGCCGACAGGAGGTGCATGTGCCGAGATTTGACGTTGAGGCGCTGGACGCGCAGGGGACGCCACGCCATGAAGTGGTCGAGGGCGAATCCGCCTATGCAGTCATAACGGCATCCCGGGCCGAGGGACTGCATGTCTACTCGGTCAAGCCGCATGGCTGGCAGCGGTTGTTCGCGCGGCCGCGGCACGCTTTTTCCGCGGAGGAACTGGGGCTGCTCTCCGAGCAGTTGGCCTCGCTGGTGGAAGGTGGCTTGCCACTCGCCCCGGGACTGAAGGACCTGGCGCAGGACCTGCAGAACCGGCGGCTGGAGCGCTTGCTGCGCGAAGTGCAACTGGATCTCGAACGCGGCAGCACGCTCGAGCAGGCCTTCGGCCGGCACGCGGACCGTTTTCCGCCCATCTTTCTCAGCCTGCTCCGCGCGGGCGAACAGACCGGGAACCTGCCCGCGGTCATGCGCCAACTGACCGACTACACGCAAGGGCTGTTGCGGCTAAAGTACCGGCTGCAGGCAGTACTGGCGTACCCGGCCGTCCTGGCCGTATTTCTGATACTTTTCTTTGGATTGTTCGTCTGCAATGTTGTCCCGCAATTCAAAGACCTTTATGACTCATTTGGGCACAAGTTACCTGGCCCCACTCTCGTGGTCTTCTGGTTGGGCTGGGTCTTGGCGGTTATTGGATTTCCCCTGTTGGTCCTCACAGCATTCCTCGTGGCCCTTGTCCTATTCTTCGGGGTGGCCGTCCCGTTTCGTAGCGAAATGGGGTACGTGGCGG
This sequence comes from Candidatus Hydrogenedentota bacterium, assembly GCA_016182645.1. GTDB lineage: Bacteria > Hydrogenedentota > Hydrogenedentia > Hydrogenedentales > JACPGD01 > JACPGD01. Next base: position 8,854 of record JACPGD010000178.1, read on the forward strand.
ATTCGCTGCGGCTGCGGCTGCCCTTCTTTGGCCGCTTGTATCGCACCGTGCTGGCGGGGCGCTTTTGCCGCACCCTGGGAATCCTGCTGAGCAACGGCGCGAATGTCCTGGAGGCGCTGCACCTGGCCGGCGCGGCCACGGGCAATCGCGTCATTGCGCGGCGCGCGCTGGTGGCCGCCACGCACGTGGGGCAAGGGGAACCGGTGACCGAAGCCCTCTCGTCGATGCGGTTCATGAAGCACAGCCTGTGCTGGATCCTGAAACATGGCGAGCGTCATGGTCTTTTCGAGGAGACCTTGCTGCGTGCCGCGGACCGGTGCGACCACGAAGCGGAGCGACAGGAACAGCACCTGCTCGGCGTGCTGGGGCCGGCCATGATTTGGCTGTTTGGTTTGATCATTGGGTTTATCGTGACGGCGTTGTACATGCCGATCATGCAATTGTCGCGGCTGGTTGCCCTCTGAGAATAACCGTGAATCCTGGCGTTTACTGGCAAAATCACTGGGACAACCTGATCCTCGTAGTCGAGGAGTTGGGCGGCCTGATCACGTCCAACGTTCCCCTGGCGGAGGGACTGCTGGCGCTGGCAGAAGATGCGCCCAACCGCCGCGTGCGCGGGGTATTTGAAGATCTCCACTACTGCGTCGTCCATGGGAACCCGCTGTCGGAAGCCATGGAGCGGTACCCGGAGTTTTTCCCGTCATTTTGTGCGGGCGCCGTGCGCGCCGGCGAGGAGAGTGGCCACCTGGCAGAGGTCCTCTACGATCTGCAGCGGGAGATGATGGAGATGCTGGCCTTTCGCCGCCGCACCCAGGACGTGGGCTACTATCTGTTCGGCGTCATGTTGGTCGAGGCACTGCTCATCCTGGGCCTGCTTCAGTTCGTCATGCCGCAATTCGTGGAGATCTTCGCATCCTTTGGAGGCGGTCCCACATTCGCAATAAGACTGTTGATTACGGCACAGGCGTGGTACCTGCCGCAATTCCTTGTGTTGTTCGCGGCGGGAATTCCGGTGCTGTGGCTGTGGGCGCAGTGGTCGGCACTACGCGGTGGGGCGCTGGCGCGAGAGTTGGGGGAACTGGGCATGCGCTTGCCCGTGGCGCGGGGAATCCTGTTGAAGCGCCACCTGGCGCACGCCAGCGCGGTGGCTGGGTTGCTGGTGGAGGCGGGGGTGCCGCTGCACACGGCCTTTCGCGCCGCAGCCGATGCCGTCCGCAATGTTGTTTGCCGCGATGCCTTGTTCCACGTGGGAGACGCCCTGGAGCAAGGGGCATCGCTGCGAGATGCGGTGCAGGCGGAATCGAGTGCCCTTCCGCAGTCGTTCCGCGTGTTGCTGGTGTTGGGTGAAGCCGCGGGCCAGGTGCCGGAAGCCTTGCGGCAAGTGACGGAGACCTACCGGCGCGCCGCGCTCCGGACTGCGCGTCTTGCGCTCGAAATTGGCGGGCCGCTCCTATTGTGTCTTACGGGCGGCATTGTTTTTGTCGTGGACTATGCGTTCTTCCAGTGGATTTCACACTTGTCCAGCCTGATTGATACGACGCCATGAGCCACCGTAGAGCAGGGGTCACGCGGGCGGCGGAGCGTCTTCTTCGCCCGTATTGGCCTCGGCGGGGGCCGCGGCGGGCGTTTCCGCCGGCGGGGTAATCGCGTTCGGATCGCGGTTCAAGACGTTGCCGAGGACTGCCTCGTCAATGCGAATGGGCACTTCCTGCATGAGCCGCTGGCGCAGGCTGAGCTGGTAGTCCTCCAGCAGGTCCCGTTGCGCCATCATCATCTTCTGCTGGCGGATTTGCTTGCGCTGTGCGTCCCAATCGGCCTTCTCGGTTTCCGCGGGCGGCGTCTTCTTCACCAGTTCCACGAAATACGTGACGCCTTGGAAGTCCGTGAAAGGCCCGCCCATCATGCCCGGCTCGCCATGACCAATGGCGTCATAGATTTCGGGCGTGGAAAGAAAGAGCTGGTCCTGGAAGAGATAATCCTTCTTGGTGAATTCGCTGCTCGTCTTGATTTGGGGCGCGAGTTCAGGAAATTTGACCCCAATCTCTTCCAGCGTCTTCGCCTGCTCCTTAATCTTCCCGGCGTAGTCCTTGACCTGGGCCTGATACTCGTCCGTCTGTTTCTTGGCCGTGAGGGCATCCTCGCGCACTTTGTCGCGCACTTCCTCGAGGGGCGGCACCGTTCCCGGCAGGACATCGGTCACGCGGGCGACATAGAGGGCCGTGCGGGCCTTGATGACTTCGGCAAATTCACCCTTCGCGACCTTGGTCAACGGCGAAATGAACATGCGCACGTCCATCTTTGGCAGGGGCGCGAGTTCGGTCAGCATGGGATCGAAGGGGCCCGCTTGCTCGAGTTGGAGGCCGGCTTCCTGCGCCGCCGCGGCCAAATCGCCCGATGCCTTGGCCTTCGCCAGCAGCGCGTCTGCATGGGCCTCCCGCTCCGCGCGCTGCTCTTCGGTGAGTTCCGCCTTGATGAAGAGTTGCCGGGCGTGCAATTCCCGCTCGCCGCTGTCCGGGTTTGTGCGTTCCTCATCGACCTTGTAGATGTAGTAGCCGTTGAACCCGTACACCGGGTCGCTCACCTGGCCGGGCTGCAGGGCCGCGATGACCTTCTGATAATCGACGGTCAGTTTTTCCGGCTTGACCCAGTCCATGTCGCCGCCGTTCTTCTCGACATTGTCCGACTGATCGGCCAGGGTGGCGAAATCAGTCCCGCCGCGTGCCTGCCCGAGCACTTCCGCCACCTTGGCGGGCTGTTCCGGGACCAGGGAAATGGCGGCGAACTCCGCGGTGTGCTGGTCGGGCTTCTTGTACTTGTCCGGACCGCTGGCATATTGCTTCTGAATCTCTTCTTCCGTGACGTCGACCGCCGGCTCGATCTTCGTGTATTTCATCTGAATCTTGGTCGAGTTGTCTTCCAGTTCGCGTTGAATCTCCTCGTCAAAGACGCGGCCAGCCGGCGCGGAAATGGCCGTGACGAAAACCTGGCGGGCAATGCTGTCCTGGATGTCCGCCCGGATCGCGTTCCAGTTGACGCCGCGTTCCTCTAGGTTGAGTATCCAATTGTTGTACTCTTCCCGATCAAAATTCCCCTCACTGTCCTTGAAAATGTTCTCTTCCTTCAGCCGCTCATCCGCGAGGCCCGCGTCAATGTTGAAGTGGCGCTGCTTCAACTCATGGGTGAAGAGCGCCTGATCGATGAGCCGCTGGAGCACTTCTCCGGCGGTACCGTTCTGATCCAGTTCCTGGACCGTCGGCGGCGTGCCGCCGGGTGCCTGGCGGGCGGCCGTTTCTTGCAGCGCCTGCCGGAAATGTTCCTCGTAGACCGGCAGTTCGCCCACCGTGGCCACCACCCGTCCGCCATCGCCGCGGCGCGAAGCTTCGTTCCAAAAGGCGGGAATGCCGAAGAAGAGCATGGGAACGCCAATGGTCAGGACAATGACCACCATCAGCAGCTTGCGGTGTTTACGCATCAAGTCCTGCATAACGCAGACTTTCCTCTCTTAAATTTAACGGGTGATTAAACAGCCGCGTGCGCCAGAATCGCGCCGCGGCGAAGATGAGGCAATCTAACATAATCCCCCGAAATCGCGCAAATCAGGCGCGCCCAAGATCTGGCGACTGAGGAGGCGCGCGGCGGTGACTCCAACGGATCGGACCTGTCCGACTGGTGCGGCAAGTCCGATCCGTCCGATCGGACCGCTCGGTCCGGTTTGTCCGGTCCCCCCCAATCAACGGCGCTGGTCACGCGGCTGCGCGACAGCCCCGCAGCACTTCTTGTATTTGCGGCCGCTCCCACAGGGGCACGGTGCATTGGAGGCGCGCTGAGGGGGTGTTTGGCCGCCGTGGTCTTCCTGCCACACCTGGGCCATGATCGTGGTGGCCGGGCGGCCCTGGCGCAGCGCCAGGGCCATCTGCTGCAAGTGGCGATCCGCGTGGGAGAAGAAGGCTTTGTAGCCCTCGCAGAAATAATTCAGCCCCGGCTCCCCATGCTTACTGCTGAGAAAACGATGTTTGGGACAGCCCCCATTGCAGGCGAAACGCCAGATACACTCGAGGCACTCCCCCGGGAGGCTGGCCTCCTTGGCTGCCCCAAATTGCCGTTGCGCCGTCGAGTCCACCAGCGCGCGCAACGGTTGTTCACTCAGGTTGCCCAGCCGGTATTCCGGATACACGAAGTGGTCGCAGGAGTAAATATCACCGTTCTGCTCGACCACAAGCGCATCACCGCACGTCTTGCGATAGACACACAGGGGCGGCTCCATGCCCAGCCAGGCCGCGAGGAACACGTCAAACGCCTGTACGAAGACTTTCCCGACGTCACGCCGCACCCAGCGGTCGAAAACTTCGCACAGAAAGCGCCCATAGTCCCTGGCGGCAACGGACCACGCGGTCACACGGGCAGATGCTGTGTCGTGCGGACCGATGAGGCGATTGGATGCCGTTCCGGAAGTGGGGAGACGCTCGACCAATGGGATGAACTGCATGAAGCCGCTGCCGGTCTCGCGTAGAAATTCGTAGACTTCCCCCGCGCAACGTCCATTCCGGCGGTTGACCACGGTGAGGGTGTTGAACTCCACGCCATGCTTCTTCAGGTACCCCAGCCCGCGCAACACGCGTTTGAAGGTCCCGTGGCCACCCCGATCCACGCGGTAGCTATCATGAAGATGCTCGGGACCGTCGATAGAAATACCGACAAGGAAGTCGTTTGCCGCGAGGAACTCCCCCCAGCCGTCGTTCAACAGGATGCCGTTGGTTTGAAAGGCATTGGTAATGCGCTTGCCCCCGGCATAGCGTTGCTGGAGACCCACGGCCTCCCGGAAAAAGTCCACGCCCGCCAGCGTCGGCTCACCGCCCTGCCAGGCAAAATGGATTTCCGGCCCGTCCTGCGCTTCGATGTACTGCCGGACGAATGTATCGAGTACTTCCGGAGTCATGCGCCGCGACGGTGCAGCGTAGTACTGCTCTTTTTCCAGGTAGAAACAATACTTGCATTCGAGATTGCACAACGGGCCGCTGGGCTTGGCCAAGAGATGAAATGGTCGCTGCTGCTTCACACCGTCGCTCCCCCAGAGCGGAAGTCATGGGACACGCGCCCCTCATTAAACTGAAATGCGCGAGAAAAGACAAAAAAACGGGGGCATGGTTGCGATGGCAACCATGCCCCCGAGGTCAACAGGGGTTGATTATTCTTCAGGGAACGGCAATGGCGGTTCACCTTCCTCATCATCATCCTCGTCGCGCCGGAACAGCAGCACGAACGCGGAGAACAGGAAGATGATCAGGTTGCCCAGCAGGCCGCCCAGACCCAGACCGCCGCCCGGACAATCGCAGGCGAAGATTGGGAACCGGGAGATCAACTGGAGCTCGGGACGCGACAGGCAGCCATTGTTGTTGATGTCCAGCAGGTCGAATTGATCCCTGGTCAGATCATCAATGACTGTCACCGCTTCCTCGTAGCTCAAGCAACCGTCTCCATTGGCGTCGGCGTCATCGAAGTTGTCGAGGAGCTGTTGGGCCGCCTCTTGCGGATCGAATTCGCCTTCGCCCTCGCCCTCGCCTTCACCCTCGCCCTCGCCTTCACCCTCGCCCTCGCCTTCACCTTCGCCTTCACCCTCGCCTTCACCTTCGCCTTCACCTTCACCCTCGCCTTCACCC
>JACPGD010000179.1 GCA_016182645.1 Candidatus Hydrogenedentota bacterium
AATGCCTGTTTCATGTTGTGCTCCTTTTTCCCGCACTCGTTTATCTTCCCGCCGCGCCCCGGAAGCTGCGCCCCCGCCAAGGGCCCCGGCAATCATTCAGACTCGCCCGCTCCCGCCCAGGTTGCAGCCGCAGACGAAGTTCCAGCGTAACGAAGAGCGGCCGAAGGCGTCAACACGGGACACAAGGGATCGGCTGTCGTCTAACTCTCCTCACTTTCACGCAAGCGGGCGAGAACGCTGAAGTCTTCGAGGGTGGTGGTGTCCTGGTGCGAGTCTTTGCCGGCGGCGATGTCGCGAAGGAGGCGGCGCATGATTTTGCCGGAGCGGGTCTTGGGGAGGGCCTCGGTGAAGCGGATGACGTCCGGTTTCGCGATGGCCCCAATCTCGTGCGCAACGTGTTCGCGCAGTACTTCCTTGTCTGATTCATGAACGTCCACCCCTTCGGGCACGGACACGAAGGCGCAAATGCCCTGGCCTTTCATATCATGGGGATACCCAACGACGGCCGCCTCGGCCACGAGCGGGCTCGAGACCAGTGCCGACTCGATCTCCATCGTCCCCAATCGGTGGCCGGACACGTTGATGACGTCGTCGATGCGCCCGATGATCATGAAGTATCCGTTCTGGTCGCGGAACGCGCCGTCGCCGGTGAAGTACCAGCCCTGCTGCTCGTACTTCGACCAGTACACTTCCTGGAATCGTTCGTCATCGCCGTAGAGCGTCCGGAGCATGGCCGGCCAGGGCCGGCGCACAACGAGCAAGCCGCTGTGGCCCGCGTCGACCTCCTCGCCATCCTCGCTCACGATGGCGGGGTCCACGCCGAAGAAGGGCAGCCCTGCGGAGCCGGGTTTCGCGGGCGCCGCACCGGGCAGGGTCGTGATCATGATCATGCCCGTTTCGGTCTGCCACCACGTGTCGACAATCGGACAGCGCTCACGCCCGATGTTCTTGTAATACCAGATCCACGCTTCGGGGTTGATGGGCTCGCCCACGGTCCCCAGGAGACGCAAGGACTCCAGGCTGTACTGCTGCGGCCACTTCTCACCCCATTTCGCGAAGGCGCGGATGGCCGTGGGCGCGGTATAGAACACATTCACCTGGTACTTGTCGATGATTTCCCAGAAACGGCCAGGATGGGGATGATTGGGCGCGCCTTCGTACATCAGGCTCGTCCCGCCAATGGCGAGGATGCCGTAGACGATATAACTGTGCCCCGTCACCCAGCCGATGTCCGCCGTGCACCAATAAACGTCCTCATCGCGCAGATCAAAAACGTATTTCGACGTGGCCGCCGTGCCCACCAGGTAACCGCCCGTCGTGTGCAGGATGCCCTTCGGTTTCCCGGTCGAGCCGGAGGTGTAGAGAATGTAGAGCGGGTGTTCCGCGTCGAGTTCTTCCGCCGGGCAATCCGGCGAGGCGTCCTTCATCAGTGCATGCCACCAGTGGTCGCGGCCCGGTTCCATGGTCACGTCTTGGGCCGTCCGGTGCACCACCACAACATTCTTGACGGACGGGCACTTCGGCAGCGCCTCATCCACGGCCTTCTTCAGTTCGACCACGTGCCCGCGCCGCCATCCGCCATCCGCCGTGATGATCATGCACGCTTGAAAATCATGCACGCGATCCACGATGGCGTTGGCGGAGAACCCGCCGAAGATGACGGAATGCACGGCGCCGATCCGAGCGCAGGCGAGCATGGCCACCGGCAACTCGGGTATCATGGGCATATAGATCGCCACACGATCGCCCTTCTTGAGGCCGAGCTGCTTCAGGCAGTTCGCGAACTGGCACACTTCCTGGTGGAGTTCTTCGTACGTCAACGTGCGCGTGTCACCCGGCTCGCCTTCCCAGATAATCGCGCGCTTGGTGCGCCGTTCGCCCTGCAGATGGCGGTCTAGACAGTTGTAGGAAATATTGGTCAGGCCGCCCTCGAACCATTTGAAAAAGGGCGCGTTGTCCGGGTTCAGCACCCGGTCCCACCGCTTGAACCAGTGAAACTCCTGCGCGATGTCGCCCCAGAACCCATCGGGATCCTCGACCGAGCGCCGGTACATCTCCTCATACTGCTCGCGCGACTGCACCCGCGCCCGCCGCTGGAATTCCGGTGGCGGCGGGAACGAACGGGTCTCCTCCAAGACATGGGCGATCTGCGTGCTCATACGGCCTCCCTTGGTGCTCCGTGATTTGAAGTCCGTATTCTACATTTTTTTCGCCCAAATGCAACGGGCGCGAGGGCATTTCGTTGCTTCGCTCCCCCTGCCCCGGAGGGGCGTCCGCGAGTGGCCGGGGATAAAGCAAAGCGGCATCCCCGGAAGGCGAACGCCTCGCATCGCGCGCCCTGAAGGGGCGCTGGATTGATTCTCTTGTCCCCGCCGCTAATGCGCGCCCGTGGCGGCCGCTTTCACTGCCTCCTGCATGCGCGCCGCATCACGCTTGACAAAGAAGGCTATCCCAATGAGCAGGAAACAGCCCGCCAACACATAAGCAACGGCGCCCATCGCGAGGGCTTCGCCCAGGCTGACATCAAACGCGGTCTTTATCTTGGCGATTACAAGTGGACCGCCGCCGCCGCCGATCCAGCCGACCGCATTCATGAAGCCCGCTGCCGTCCCCCGCGCTTCCGGGCGAATCACGTCGTACATGGACGCGAAGATGTTCGCGTCATAAACCCCCTTGAAGAACCCCCAGCACGCGAGCGCAGAAGCCACCATGATGTAGCTCGTACTCAGGCCGGTCACCACGATGAACGGGGCGGCCGCCAGGACGCCGGCCGCCTGCACAATCATGCGGCCCCGCGCCGTACGCTGGCGTAGTCTGTCCGCCATCCAGCCGCTGGCCGGCGCGCCAAACACGCTGGCAATTTGCATGTACATGGTGGCGGTCAGTCCAACAATCGCCAAGCTCTGCAAATTCAACCGCTCCGCGAGCAGCGTCGGCAGCCAGACCATCACCACGACGAAGACGAAGTTGGCGCAGATGAACGCGGCGAACAGCGTGAGCACCGTCGGCGTCTGCAAGATGACGCGCAACGTCTCTCCGACGGATAGCCGGATCGGCGGCGCCACTGGCACGCCGGCGTCAATCTCGTCCGCGGCACCCCGATGCGGCTCACGCAGGAAGAACATAAGTATGAAGGCGACGACGACTCCCAAGGCGCCGAAGATCACGAAGGAGTAGCGCCAACCCAGGTAATCGGCTATCAGGCCGGCGAAAACGCTGCCGAGGATCGTTCCGCCGTAAACGCTGGTTTGATGGATGCTCATGGCGCGCGAACGCGTGCGTTTGCCGTGATAGTCGCTCACAAGCGACATGGACGCCGGAAAGTAAAATGTCTCGCCCAAGCCTTCCGCCGCCATAAAGCCGAATAACTGGCGCCAAGAACGGGACGTGGCCGTGAGCATACAGACAACGCTCCAGGTGACCAACCCAAAGAGAATGGCGGTCTTGCGCCTGACGCGATCGATGACCAGTCCGGCAAAGGGCGCTCCCAGACCGTAAATCCAAGCAAATGCCGAACCAATGAGGGCAACCTGAAAATCGTCCAGCCCGAGTTCCACACGCACACGCGGCATCACTACCCCGAGGGCAACGCGGTCTGCATAATTAAAGAACGCGATGAACCACAGCATCCCCACCACGTACCACTTATAATTCGGCGCGGCCCAGCCGCCATCGGCAAGCGGTGTCCCGCGATTGGTGCTTTGGTTGGCGGTGATCGGTTCGCTCATCGTGCGTCTTCCTTCCATGATCCGCGGGGAAGCCCGGCCCCGTAAATATGCATTGGTTTCAGGTCGTCACCGCCCATCCGTCTTTCTGAAAGGACAGCAGGGACAGCAAGGACAGCAAGGACAGCAGGGACAGCAGGGACAATACCTGCTGAAGTTGGCGGCCTGCAAGCTTAGTCCCCTCGTTTTGGTAAATGCTGTATCGTTTGCCAGGTTCTCGTGCTCGTTGAATACGGCTAATCTTCGCTGCTGGCGCGTACATCATCGAAATGGAACACCGCCGGCGCCACCCGGTCGTCACCACCGGGCAGCGGCGCGTGTGGCGCCTCGTTGTCCGTCTGGCGCGTCGGCTGATCGCGGTACGGTCCCGTGCGGAACGATAGCCGCTCCACGGACAGGACCGATTCGGCCAGTGCCGCCTCTTTCAGCACCTCGCGGCCATCGATCGTGACAGCGTAGTGGCCGAAGGGCGTGGCCTCCACGGAAATCGAGATCTCGTACCACTGGTTGGCCTGATACGATTGTAACTCGACCGTCTCCGCGCCCTTCGTGGCCTTTATCTTGCCGTCGCTATCAAAACGCAAGCGCACCGGCCGGTTGCCGAAGTGGTCCACGGCCTCGATATCGAGCAGGCCCGTCCCCGTTTGCGCCGCCTGCACGCGGAAAGTGATTTCGGCGCGCGTGCCTTCCTGAAACACGCGGATCGCCCGCGCATAGTCGTAGGGGTCTTCGTCGCGCAACTCGAGGCTCTTGTCGGCCGCGCTGGGAAACTCCACCACCTGAACCGGCGCCCACAACGGCGAATAGATGTTCCAATCCGTGACGTGGCCGCCGCTTGCTTCGCCATTGAAATCATCGGCCACGGGACCGTCAACGCCGGACCGCACCGGCACGGGCACCCGGCTGACCCACATGTCTTCCTTGTTCACACTGAAGGTGTCCCACAGTGCCTGGTCCGGCGGATTGCCGTTGACTTCTTCGATGCCCCGGTTGTATTGCGGGCCGTAGTCTTTCCAGCGGCCAAAGAACCGGCGCGGCGGCACTTCCGCGTATACGAGCAGCAGATGGTCAAACAAGATGCCGTCGTCGCCCGTGGCCACCGCCAGCGGGTAGCGGTGCTCGCCGTGTACGGTCGGGTTATAGATAATCGCGTAGCGGCCGTCGTCCGTCCGCTGGCCCCAGATCTTCGCGCCGTCCATGGTGATCGTCGGCAATTTCACCGGCGTCGAAAAGGTCTTCCCCTCATCCGAAGACAGCGCCGCGAACGACCACTTCCACAGCCCCACGACTTTCCCGTCCTTCCGATGGTAATACGAGAGCGCTTCCACGTCGCTCTTGATCGGGTAGTGCCCCACCGGCCCCGGATCTTCGTCATACCATTGCAGCGTCATGAGCCGATCCGCGAGCAGCGCATCGCATGCCTCGACAAAGCCCGCGTCCTCAGAGCGCGTATACAGCGGATAGCTCGTGTTTGATTCGTTCCAGTCGGCCTGCGTCGTGTATTTGATGAAGTAAATCGGACCGTAGGTCCCGTCCTTATACGCTTCTCGCACCACCCGCCCAATCCCGCCTTTCCCGAACGGGTCCTCCGCGTGTCCATAAAACGCCAGCACCAGCAAACGCCCGTTCGGTGCCACATAGAAGCCCATGCGCTGATGCATCATGTAGCCGTGCGAACCTTTCGGCATCGGCGTGCCTGGGGGCGCCTCATACGCCGGGAACACCACCTGCGGTTGCGCCCAGTGCCGCCCGTCGGGCGAAGTCGTCACCAGCGTGTGCCCCGGCGCGATATGCTCGTCCACCGGATTGCTCAGGAACTCCTGATAGAAGCGGTCATTCCAATACGCCAGCGCCGGTGCATGGTTGTAGGTCCAGCCGTGCCCCTCCGCCAGTTCCGGGTGCGTCCGGTTCGCGCGAAACGTCTGGTAATTCGCCACCCCGACCGCATACCGCAACCGCCCCTCGTGCGGTGTCAAGTCAATGCTCTCCCCGCCGATGTAGCGGATCGGTTCGTGCTCGGTGCCCGTCTGCGCATCGATGGCAGAAGTACCGATCACTGTGGAGACCAGAATCAAGAAAGCAGCAAAACGCACCATGTGAAGACCTCCAGTCAGCAGTCCACCGTTCAAAGCTTGCCCGGCTGCGCCGGGTGCGGCGTTCGTTCCCAGACTTCCTTGCGCCGGTGTTGGAATACGTGGAACTCCTCCCCCGCCACGTGGATCTCCGCGAACGCGCCCAGCACCTCGTCCTGCCGGTTCTCGAGAAAGAAGGCCGGCGTCGTTAGGTGGCGCAGGTTGGCATACGTTTCATCCAGCACGTAACTGAAGCGATGCACGTGCCCCGCGAGATAAAAAATGTTGCGTCCCGAAACGCCCATCGCCGCGCGCAGCACTTCCGCATGGCGCAATTGCCGGTTGGGCGAAGTGGTGTAGCCATACGTGCGGTGCAGCACGGGGTAGTGTCCCGCAATCACAATCGGCCCCGGCGGGCACTCCTCGATCAGCCGGGCCACCTCCCGCACTTCGCGATGCCGTATTCTTCCCTTGGACGACAAGAAATTCGCGGTCACCGTCGGCACGACGATGAGAGGCGTGCCGCCCGCCAGGGTGAAACGGTGCGGGTAGCCGCCCGCCGGCAGGAATTCCCCAAAATAATGCTGAAAACGCCGCTCCCGCACAGACTCGAAGGTGTACACGTCGTGGTTGCCCGGCATCAGGATCACTTGCAAGCCGCGGCGCATCAGTCCCTGCACGAAGGCCCGACCCATGTCGAACTCGCCGTGCGTCGAAGTCGAAGTAAAGTCTCCAGTCATCACGACAGTCTTGATGCCCGTCGCCGCCGCCGCGTCCGCGAATTCCTCCGCCCGGTGCATCACGAACTCGTGCCGCCGCCGCCAATAGACATTGAGGTTGCCCAACAGCCGCTTGTTCATCAGATGCAACGGGTTCCACACCACTTCCCAGAAGTGCAGGTCCGAAATGTGGAGGAGCCTGTCTTGCGGTACTGCGTCCGGCATGAATCAGCCAAGCACCTTCAAGAGGGCCCCGGTATCCAACGCGTCCGGCGAGATGCTCACGGCCGCGCTCTCCACCGGCGATTTCAGCGCCGCG
>JACPGD010000180.1 GCA_016182645.1 Candidatus Hydrogenedentota bacterium
TTGCGACAAGGCGAACGTCAAGCTGATGTACGCCGAGGAACTCTGCTTCGCCCCCAAGTACGTGCGCCTCAAACAACTCCTCGATGAAGGCGCGTTAGGCCAGCCCACGCTGCTCAAGCAGTCTGAAAAACACGACGGCCCGCACGCGCCGCACTTCTGGGACGTCGAGCAAAGTGGGGGAGGGGTCACCATGGACATGGGCTGTCACGCCATCGAATTCTTCCGCTGGCTCCTGGGACGCCCGCCGATAAAATCGGTTTACGCCCAATTGAGCACCCAAGTCCACACCGCCAAGACACGCGGCGACGACAATGCCCTCCTCATCCTCGAATTTGAGAATGGGGTTATTGCATTGGCGGAAGAAAGCTGGACGAAGAAAGGTGGCATGGATGACCGCGCGGAGATCTACGGCAGCGAAGGCGTCGCGTATGCCAATCTGCTCCAGGGCAGCTCGATCCAGACCTACAGCGAGCCTGGCTACGGCTACGCCGTCGAAAAAGCCGGCGCGACCCAAGGTTGGTCTTACACCATTTACGAAGAAGAGTGGAACTACGGTTTCCACGGCGAAATGGCCCACTTCGTCGACTGCGTCGCCAACAACAAACAACCCATCGTCACCGGTCGCGACGGCCGCGCTGTGCTCGAAGCCATCTTCGCCGCCTACCAAAGCGCAGGGACCGGCCAGAAGGTTTCCCTGCCATTGGCGACCGCAGCAAGTAAACCTATCGATCTGTGGCGGTGTGGCTAAACTGGTCTTGTAGTGTTTCGTGCTATGCTGAGCGTGGGCAAAGACTAAGAAAGATTGAAAGAGTGCGGCGCTATACACAGTCCATCGCTCTACTCGTCTTGGCTGGCGTGTTAATCCCTGTGCCAGGAATTCTGGGCCGAAGCCTGTCTGCGGAGGCGCAGGAAATCAACGCTGAAGCAGACCTTGAGTCTTTGCGCAAGGATGCGATCACGGGGAGTCCCCAGTCCCAGTTCCGCCTTGGAACTGCCTACGCCGAAGGCAGGCTGATCGAAAAGGACGACGCAGAAGCCGTGGCTTGGTTTCGCAAATCCGCCGAGCAGGGATTGCCGGAAGCGCAAAACGCACTGGCGTGGATGTACTACAAAGGCGAAGGGGTGGAAGAGAACCTCGCCGAAGCGGCGGACTGGTTCCGGAAGTCGGCAGACCAAGGGCGCGCGGAGGCGCAGTACTTGCTGGGCGAGATGTACAGCACGGCGCTTGGGGTGCCTCTGGACCACGCAGCGGCGCTCGACTGGTACCGGAAAGCCGGGGAGCAAGGTTACGTCGAGGCCCAACTCCATTTGGCGTGGCTCTACTCGGCAGGAAAAGGGGTAACGCAGGACGCAGCCGAATCTGTCAAGTGGTATCGGCGCGCGGCCGAACAGGGAAATGCCGAAGCCCAGTTTCGTATGGGGCAAATTTACTCCAATGGGATGGGCGTTACCAAGGATGAGGCCGAAGGCGTCAAGTGGTTTCGAATGTCGGCTGACCAAGGCTCTCCCGAAGGCCAGGCGGGTCTTGGCTGGATGTACTACAAAGGACGCGGTGTGCCCCAGGATGCCGTCATGGGCTACATGCTGTTTATCCTCTCTGGCGAGGGCGGCGTGGAAGGCGCCCTTGACATGCTTCCCACCATGGCGGCGAGTATGACGCCAGAACAAGTCGCAGAGGCAGAATCTCGCGCAGCAGAGTGTCAGTCCAAGAATCAGCCTGATAAGTCCCCAGAAGCGGAGTCGGGGCGCTAGGAACGCCGCAGTATCTTGTTGTATCGGCGTGATTTCTAATCCAAAACTAGACGAGGCGAGAATAATGAGACACACCCATTCAATTGTTGGCGGCATGCTGTACACCTTTCTCATATCTGCAACAGCGCTTGCTCAGGCTGATCCGCCTGCACAGCCACCGCCATTGCGCGCGCTGCTGGTGCTGGGCGGGTGCTGCCATGACTATGCCGTGCAGAAAGACCTGCTCAAGGAAGGTATTGAAGCGCGTGCGAAGGTGACTGCGGACATCATCTACTCGCCCGATTCGAGTACGGCGCCGCCGCTGGCTATCTATGGCAACCTGGATTATGCTGCGGGCTACGACGTGGTGATCCACGACGAGTGCGCCTCGGACATCAAGGACCGTGCCGTCGTTGAAGGCGTGCTCGCGCCGCACCGGGCGGGGCTGCCCGCAGTCAATCTGCACTGCGCGATGCACAGTTACCGGACCGCGCCCGACGTAAAGGACCCTGTCCAGCCCGGAACCGGCGAATCCCTCTGGTTCGATTACCTCGGCGTCCAGTCCTCCGGCCACGGCCCGCAGAAACCCATCGCCATCACGCTCATCGACAAGACACATCCCGCGGTGACCGGCCTCGAAGATTGGACCACCATCAAGGAAGAACTCTACAACAACATCGTCGTCCGCGACGGCACGCATGTTCTCGCGCGCGGCGTCCAGGAACCCAATGACCGCCCCAATTTCACGGACTGCGCCGTCGTCTGGACCAATGAATACGGCGACAAAAAGGCGCGCGTCTTTTCCACTACCATCGGCCACAACAACGAAACCGTTGCCGACCCGCGCTACCTCGACCTCGTCACCCGCGGCCTGTTGTGGGTCTGCGGGAAGCTTGGCGATTCCGGCGAACCGATGGATGGTTATGCCGCACCCAAGCCTCGGCCAGGAATCTGATTCGAGGTGTGGATTTGCTCCGGAGGAGCTTAGCAGTGTCTGAGCAGTTGTTTGAATGGGACGAAGATAAGGACCGGCGAAATCAACTGAAACACGGCATTTCCTTTGCAGAGGCCAAGACAGTGTTTAATGACCCTTTTGCGCTGACTATCCCGGACTTGGCTCATTCGCGAGAAGAGGTTCACTGGCTGGATGTAGGAGCTTCGGCAAGAGGCAAATTGCTTGTAGTCTGGTATACTGAACGTGACGCGAACATCCGCATTATTGGATGCCGAAACGCTACAAAGGCTGAGCGCAGGTTATATGAAGATGAACGAATCTAGTGACAAGGATCTAGATATGCGTGCGGAATACGACTTCTCTGGCGGCGTTCGCGGTAAACACTACCGTGACTATCGTGCTGGCCACCGAGTCCGGATTGCCAAACAGGATGGCACAGTCGAAGAGCATCATTTCACGCTTGATGAGGGCGCGGTATTCATTGATCCTGACTTGAGAACCCAGTTTCCGAATTCCGAGGCCGTAAATAAGGCGCTGAGATCCCTTCGATCAACATAGGACTCATGCCGCACTTGGTTTGCTTTACCATCGAGCTGAGACAACGGCAACCGGAGTAGTTACTCACATGGAGCTTGCAATCCCCCTTGAGAAGATGACCGTGGCGGAGAAGCTCCGCGCATTGGAACTCATCTGGGATGATCTACAGAGGAGATCCGAAGATGTTCCCTCTCCAGCGTGGCATGAGGATGTCTTGAAGTCTCGAGAAGAGCCTAGAGGGAAAGCCCGGAAAGGCTAAAGCATGAGCAAGCACGGAGAGATTATTGACGGAATCGTTGAACAAGTATTTAAGCACTCTGACTACGACCAAAACGGTCATAGAGTCTTTCGCGCAAGGCAAGAATCAATCTCTGCCAGAACTTTTAGGCGGTTCCAGCAACAAGCTGTGGAAGAGGCGGCGGGGGAGGTTTTTTGCAAGACTTGCAACGAATTAAGACGAAGAGAACAGTGCTACGGTGAAATTGAAAATGGTAAAGCTAGCTATTGTTCTGTATGCGATTCGGACGATGATTGAATCCGTGCGTTCCTTTGCGAGACTCGCGTGAGATCCACGTTGACATGGAACCTGTCCAGCTTGAGTCTTTGCTTCGCAACCTCAGGCAAGAATTGTTTTTGAGTAAGGAGTGAACGTCATGTTTAACAGAATTACTTCTGGAGTCATCAGCGGAATGGTCTTAATGAGCGTAGTCCCAAACGCTGCCGTTGCCGACTTCGACAAGCCCGTCATCAAGACCTGGATCGTCCAGGAGAAGAATGACAAGGGTGAGATGGAAGACGTAAAGTACATGACCATCGACGGAGTGTTGGTCCACGAAGAGGACCCGGCAAAGCAGCCGCCGCCCCGCGTGGTCACGCCAGGGATCGCCAGCACGAGAAAGCCGGGCGGGGCGCCTGCGGATGCCGTCGTGCTGTTTGATGGGCAAGACTTGGAAAATTGGATTTCGGATAAGGACAACGCGCCGACGAAGTGGGTGGTGAAGGACGGCACGATGATGCCGACGAAAGACTCCGGCATGATTCGCACCAAGCAGGAATTCGGATCTTGCCAGCTCCACCTGGAGTTCGCATGCCCGAAGATAGTCGAGGGCGACGGTCAGGGCCGGGGCAACAGCGGCGTGTTTCTGATGGGCGAGTATGAGGTGCAAATCCTCGACTCGTACGACAACGCAACCTACCCCGACGGCCAGTGCGCCGCGCTGTATGGCCGCGCGGTCCCGCTGGTCAATGCCTGCCGCAAGCCGGGCGAATGGCAGATCTACGACATCATTTTCCACCGGCCCCTCTTCCACGCGAACGGCCAGGTCACCAAGCGCGCCACCTTCACCGTCATCCAAAACGGTGTCCTCGTCCAGGATCACGTCGAGCTTTCCGGCGGCAACGGCTGGCTCGGCCACCACGCCGTCACGGACTACGTCCCCCACGGCGACAAAGGCCCACTCAAACTGCAAGACCATGGAAACCCCGTGCTCTTCCGAAATGTCTGGATTCGTGAGTTGCCTGATTAGCAATCTGCCTTTCGCTCTCTGTAATCGCCCCGTGTGACCGCTTGATCTCCACGACTTAGGAGGCTGGTCCCTTTCGGCGGTGAACCACCGCCAACGTCACGATGGCCTTCGCCACCAGGGTCAAACTGGATCGACGAGTGAGAAAGGTCTGACAGGTCGGACAAGTCCGGCAGATCCAGCGTGGCGCCCTCCAACTTGACTCGAAGCCCCTTCTCTTAGGCATGCTCTCTGGCATTCCCTATGAAGGTAATGCCCATGCGCTCAGAACCCTGGAAAGTTTCCCTTCACGGCGGCCACAGCCGCGCGTATTGCGATCACGCCCACAGCACCTTGCGCGAGATAATCGAGGCCGCCATCGCGTTTGGCTATTCGACCTTCGGCGTCACGTAACACGCCCCGCGTATCGAGG
This sequence comes from Candidatus Hydrogenedentota bacterium, assembly GCA_016182645.1. GTDB lineage: Bacteria > Hydrogenedentota > Hydrogenedentia > Hydrogenedentales > JACPGD01 > JACPGD01. The sequence continues at coordinate 5,159 of JACPGD010000180.1, forward strand.
AGCACCGCCTCTTCGCCGAAGAGCGCCAGATGGGCTGGGATGTCCAGCACTTGGAGCAACTCTTTGCGGCCTATGCGGCGGAACTGGAAACGCTCCAGAAAGAATACTCCCCCAAAATCGCCATCCTGCGCGGCTTCGAAGCCGAAGTGGTGCCAGAAGCAAACTACGTCGATGTAATGCACGCTTTCCAGCGGCGCTTCAAGTTCCAATACATCGTCGGCAGCGTCCATTGGGTCAACGGCCACATTATCGATTACACGCCAGAACATTTCGCCAAAGCGCTCGCCGTGAGCGGCAGTCTAGAAGCGCTCGCCATCCGCTACTACGAAACCATCGTCGACATGGCCCGGCGCCTCCAGCCCGAAGTCATCGCGCATTTCGATCTCATCCGCCGCTATGCCCCCGACGAAGGCTCAGTCAGCACACCGCCAGCGCGCGCCGCTGCCCTGGCCGCCCTCGAGGCCGTCCGCGACGTTAACGCCATCCTCGACGTGAACACCGGCGGTTACCGCAAAGGTTTCGCCCGGCCCTATCCCGCCCCCTGGATTGTCGAGGCCGCCCGGGACTTGGGCATCGCCTTCTGCTTTGGCGATGACAGCCACCGCGCCAGCGAAGTCGGCGCCGGCATTGAAGACGCCCGCCAGTACCTCCTCGCCTGCAACATCCACAGCATCACCACCCTTCGCCCCCACCCCACCGGCCTCTCCCGCGAAGAAATCGCCCTCGCGTAGACGCGACGTCCCCGTCGCGTCAAACCGGCGCGAAAGCGCCACCCCCCGACGGAACGACCGAGTACCTTGGTTTCTGGCGCCACGTGTCCGATATGATGCAGCGGACGGAGCGGTCGGATTGGACAGATCGGTCGGAGAATCACTCGCGAATGCGTTCGATGTCCGCGCCGAGGGCGGATAGGCGCTCTTCGATGCGTTCGTAGCCGCGGTCAATGTGGTACACGCGCGAAATGGCGGTCTCACCGCGGCTGGCCATGAGACCGGCGACCACAAGGGCGGCACTGGCGCGGAGGTCGGAGGCCATGACGGGGGCGCCGCTCAGGTGCTCGACGCCGCGTACTACGGCCGTGTTGCCGTCGAGGGCGATGTCCGCACCCATCCGCGTCAGTTCCGCTGCCTGCATGAAGCGGTTCTCGAACACGGTTTCCTTAATGTGGCTCACCCCTTGCGCGCAGGTGAGCAGCGCCATCGTTTGCGCCTGCAAGTCCGTCGCGAAGCCCGGATAAGGCCGCGTGGTGAAATCGATGCCCTTAATGCCGTTCGACGCCGCCACGCGAATGCGTGTCCCACGCACTTCGATCTCCGCCCCCGCTTCTTCCAGCTTATTCAGGAAATTGGGCAAATGGTCCGCGTTGGCACTAAGCGCCGTCACGTCTCCGCGCGTGGCCACCGCCGCCGCCAGAAAAGTCCCCGCTTCGATGCGGTCCGGCATCACCACATGTTCCGCGCCGCCTAATGTCTCCACGCCGACAACCGTGATCATGTCCGTGCCCGCCCCGGAGATTTGCGCCCCCAGCGCATTCAGGAATTTGGCAAGGTCTTCAATCTCGGGTTCCCGGGCGACATTGGTCAGGTGTGTCACCCCGTTCGCGCGGGATGCCGCCATCATGAGGTTTTCCGTCGCGCCCACGCTGGGAAAATCCAACGCATAATTGCTGCCGCGCAGACGCCCCTCCGCGATCACATTGCCTTCTTCTATCCGGATGGACGCGCCCAGTGCCTGCAACCCATCCAGGTGAATGTCCACGGGCCGCGTGCCAATGGCGCAGCCGCCGGGCAGTGATACCTTCGCCCGGCCAAACCTCCCCAGCAATGGCCCCAGCACGAAAAAGGACGCGCGCATCTTCCGCACCAGGTCATACGGCGCTTCGGGCGTCATCTCCGGCCGCGCCTCCAGCGTCATCGAGCGCCCCGTAAAGTCTATTTTCATCCCCATGTGCGCGAGGAGCTTGTCCATCGAGAAGATATCGTGCAGGCAGGGCACGTTGTGGAGCACGCACGTCTCCTCCGCCAGAATCGCCGCGGCCATCAGCGGCAGCGCCGCATTCTTCGCCCCGCGGATCTGCACTGTCCCTCTCAGCGGCCGCCCGCCCCGCACCAGAATCATGTCCACGCTTCAGACCACCTCATTCTGTAGCGTCCGGTCTCCGTGTCGGACGCGATGCCGCAGCACAGACCAGGACTTTCGCTAAACCCCGGATTAGGGTCTGACCAAAGCCAGCGCTGCGTTCCCGCGTCCGGCACGGAGGCCGGACGCTACAGGCTGGCTGTCACGACAACTGTATCCCTCTCGCGCGGGGAAAGTTCAAGAGATCCTAAAAATAGCATCGGCCCAAGGCCCGCTTTCGGGCATTGGGCCGAGAAAAGCCATCGATAGTTTGATTACTGCGCCGCAGGCGGCGTTTGCTCGCTGCTTTCCACCGGCGCGGGCGCAGGTTCCGTGGCCGCTGGCGCGGTGGTTTCCGCCGGTGCGGTCTCGGGCGCGGCAGTCTCCTCGACCGTCACGGGCGTGCTGCTCGTTTCCTCCTCTACCGTGACGGGGGCGGCGCCGGCCGCCGCTGGTGCTTCAGGGGTTGCACCGCCCGCGGGCGTCTCGCCAAAGAGTTCATTCATGTTGACCTCCTCCACCGCCGGGGTTTCTCCCGCCAGTTCTGGCGCGGCGCCTTTGCCCACTTTCCCGGACAGCACCGACATGACCAGCGCCAGGAACATGAACGCGCCCGCCATGGTGTACGTCAGCTTCTGCGGCAAGCTACGCGACGAGCGTGGCCCAAAAACGGCTTCCGTACCGCCGCCCACGCCGAAAGCACCCGCAAAGCCAACGCCTTTGCCCTTTTGCAGCAACACCACCACGATCAGCCCAAGGCAGGCCGGAACATACACCAGCAAGATCACCCACCACAGGACCGTCCAACTGAAAATAAAACCCAACATGAGCCGCTTCCTTCTTACACCCCGCTATTGCCTGTATCCATTCAGTCCTTTTCTTCCACAAAGTCCATTCAACTCGGAGACTACTGACCGGCGCCCGCCTTCACAATCGCCGCGAAACTATCCGCTTTCAAAGAAGCACCGCCCACCAGGAAGCCGTCCACGTTCTGTTTCGCAATTAACTCCGCCGCATTGTCCGGCTTCACACTGCCGCCATATTGTATCCGAAGCGCCTCTGCGATTGCCTGATGGAAATGCTCTCCAATCAGACCGCGCACAAACGCGTGTGCGTCTTCCGCCTGCTCCGGGGTCGCGGTCACGCCCGTGCCAATGGCCCACACCGGCTCGTAAGCAATGGCCAGCCGCCCAAAGTCCGCCTCGTTCAAGCCGCTCAAGCCCTCGTGGACCTGACGCTCGAGGATATCGTCCATATTCCCGTTTTCACGCTCTTCGAGCGTTTCGCCAATGCAGAACATGACCTTCAGGCCACTTTCGAGCGCGAAACGCAGCTTCTGGTTCAACAGCTTATCGTTCTCATGGAAAATCTGGCGGCGCTCGCTATGACCAATAATCGTCCACGTGCAACCGGCATCCAGGAGCATCTGGGGCGAAATCTCGCCCGTGAAGGCGCCTTCGGCCTTGAGGTAGCAATTCTGGGCGCCCAAGGCGATGTTCGTTCCCTGCACGGCCTGGCCCACCGCCTGCAATGCCGTAAAGGTCGGGCAAACGACAATCTCCGCCTTACTGACCCCGGCGACCTGGGGCGTCAACTGGCGTACCAAATCTACCCCCTCGCCGATCTTCTTGTACATCTTCCAGTTCCCCGCAATCAGCGGCGTGCGTGCATGAGACATCCCAAGATTCCCCGTTGTGGTAAGTGGGATCGAGAATCCGATCCAGAAGAAGACGGATTTTAGCATACGCCCCTGGGAGAAGGCAAAGACTAGATTTTTCGCGGGTTTCCCAGGAGGAGACCCACCGTGGCATATAACCCAAAGAGAATCATCCTTGAGAGTACCGAGTTCTTAGGCCTCAGCGCGCCGCGAATTCGCTTGAAAAATGCCCACTTCGATACATCGAGCCGGCAGTGCTGTAATCGTGATCCGATTGCTTAAACCATTCTTCTGGCATCATCGCCGTAAAGCCTCTCCCGTCCCGGATTTGCCCTGCAGCGGCCGAGGATCTTGCAGACCATCTAGACTGATAGCATATCATAGTACAAATCAAGAAGATGAAAGGGTCGATCTCATGCCAAAACCCCCGATCTTGCCGGTGACTGATTGGAAAGCGGTGTTCGAGTCTGGCAAGAGCTACTCTGATTGGATCGCGGGTGCGGAAAATCCCGAGAAAAAGCGGGCCATCGAGGACGGTCTCGCCGCGCAGCCGCTGGATCCGCAGATCGAGGGGTTCTTGTGGAAGTTGCCACGCGTCGTGTACGTCGTGGCGATTGCCGAGGATTGGTGCGGCGACGTGGTCCGCCATGTGCCCGTGCTGCAACGGCTCGCGCAGGCATGTGACAAGGTGGGTGTGCGTTTCATCACCCGCGAACAACACAAAGACATCTTCATCCGTTTTCTGACCAACGGCGGTGAGGCGATCCCCAAATTCATCTTCCTCAGCGGCAGCTTCGTCGAATGTGGTAACTGGGGGCCCATGCCCGCCGACTGCCGCAAGCTTATCGCTCGCGGCAAAGCCTGTGGCGACCTCAAGAAAGCCCGCGAAAAAGTCGCGGCCCTCTACCAGGCTGATCCTGAGAAACGCGCCGTCGTGACCGAGTTACTCGAACTGATTGACCTAGCCGCCGCGACCGTTCCCTGAAATGAAAGAGGTGATGTGTGCAGCACGTGAAACCGAGCACAAGAACTCGGCGAACCATTGAACGTCCTCCACGGATGGCGTGGTGCCCCCCAAACATCTGGGATGCTCCCTGCTATGATCTCGGGGATTTGCAACGACTGTATTGAAAGGTTCATTCCCCTATATCCAAGTTTGAAATGCCAGTAGACGCAGGGGAAACCCCGGAAGCGCGCTCCGGCGTGTCCCGTGGGAATGCCGGCCGGGATTCGACTATAATATTCAGAGCAGGGAGTGGATGCCCTGCCATTTTTCGCTTATTCAGGGACTGTTTTCGACTTTGATAGGGTTTGGCAGCACATGATTCAGATCTATTTCCGGCGCGGGGCGCTGGTGCTTATTTTAGGTGTTCTTCTCTCCAGTGTGGCGCAAGCTGATCCGAATCCGCCGTCCATTCGTTCGACGCAGGGGGCGTGGAAGATAACACGGCAGTGGAACGCGGCGGAGACACAGCATTCTGCGCAGTGGATGGAGAACATCTACAAGCTGAAGACGCAGGGCAGCGTCGAGCAGCGCATCGCGAAATTGCAACGCATCCTGACCGATCCGCAGATGAACCTGCTCGAGCAGCCGGACTTCCTGGGTCAAGGCTCGAACCCGCAAATCCCCGCTGGGATCATCCGGATGGCGCACGCTTCGATCGACTGCGCCAAGCTCACGGCGTTCCTTCCGGCCTATTACGCCTACCGCCGCGGCCTGCCGTGGATGTTCTCGTATGTGTACTCGACTGGCGGCGACGTGCGCACTGCGACCAATGCGGTGTCGGCGACGGTCAGCAGCTTTGAGAGCGGTTCACTCTCAAACTTCTTCACGTCGCTCATCACGGGCTACTCCTCCGGAAACTACCGGGTCGAGTTGAACGCCCGCAACGCCCATCTCTCGGACACGGTCCCCGTGGCCATTGACAAGAAATACCTGATGGCGGGCTGCCCGAATTACACCGATGGGCACTGCCTGATCCTCGCGGACGTGGACAAGTACGGTGAACTGCATTTCATCAATTCGAGCACGACCACGACACGGGATATTTTCACCTACAACGGCATGAACACTGTCAGCGGCATCGCCGCGCGCGGCAGCAATCCGGCCAATGAATGGGCCGACTGCTTCCAGGGCCTGCGCGTGTGGCGCTACCCGATTGCGGAAACAAATGCGTCCGGTGTCGTGACGCGGGTGCGCCGGCGCACCAATGAAGAGATGAAGGAGTTCGGCTTCTCGACCGAGCAGTACGACTTGATTCGCGAAATTACCAATACGCAGCAAATTGATCTCGGTGGTTTGAAGGCGCAGAGCTTTCATGATGTCATCCGGTTGCGGATGCGATCGGTAGACCGCATCGCGCCGCTGCAATTCATGACAGAATATGCGGACGATTTGCTGGAGGTCTACCGGCTGCGAGAGGATTTTGTCCAGGAAGCGTGGCGCGACCATCGAACCAACGGCCCGATTGTGTATCCGCAGCAGCGTGACGACGAGAATATCTTCCAGGCCCTTGGCCGCTGGGAAACGTGGAGTTCGCCCTCGTCGGACGTGGACCGCCGCAACAAGTATTTTTATCTGAGCGAATGGGTGGACTATGCGGTGCGTTGGTTCGACTTGATGCCGGGGTTTGTCGATCTGATCGGCCTCGAAAAGTACGGCATCAAGACCCAGGCAGACCTCCTGCGCGCACTCATTCAGGAAAAGGAACGGCTTTTCGGCGAGCGCGAAATGTACTACACCAAATCCAATGGAGAAAAAGTACGACTGACCCTTCTCGATATCGAGGACCGCTTGTACGACATGTCCTTCGATCCCAACCACCCGCCAGAGTTGCGGTGGGGCGCGCCAATGGACAGCCCGGAACGCGCCACGGCGCCGCAAACCTTCACGCCCGTCCCGGGTGGCGCCAGAGTGGCGATGGAAGACGCCTATCGCTGGCAGCGCTACTACCGCTGCGTGGGAACGCGCGAGACCGAGATGAGTTTCCTCCAGGACATGTTCACGGAGGGCTTCCCTATCCGCAGCAAGTTCGATGAGCAGCTCGAAACGTGGCTACGGTATTACGAGAATAAGTCGGAAGTCGATCGCGTGGCCGAAGCAAATCATACGACGGCCCAACGGCAACAGCGTGAACAGCACGGCGTTGTTCAGCCGCAGTATTGATGCGGTAGGCCGTAGACTCGCGGAAATCACGCTTCAGCTTGCTACAGCCCAGCCTGCTGTCCCCAACCTTGGAGCTTGCATTATCTTCTTCTTAATTGCATAATTGTATTAGGTGAAGGTGGCGCGGAAATTGTTCTTGGGGAAGTTTGGGGGATTCGGGGAAATGGCCAAAGTCCTCTTCTTTAACATTCCTTCCGAGGGGCACACGAACCCGACGCTCGCGTATGTGGCGGAACTCGTCCGGCGGGGCGAGGAGGTAGTGTACTATTCTGTCCCTGCGTTCCAGCGGCGCATTGAAGCTACTGGCGCCCGGTTCCGCAGCTATGGAGAAGCCTTGCCCCGTGATCCCTTCGAAGTCCCTCCCAACCTGCTCATGCTCGGCCAGTGGATCATGGAGGACACGCAGCGAATCGTGCAATCGCTTCAGGAGGAAACCCGGCGCGAGCGGCCGGACTACGTGATCCATGATGCTCTCAGCGTGTGGGGCCGCATCCTGGCCTACCTGCTGCGGCGGCCGGCCATTGCATCCATCACCACGTTTGCCTTCGCCACACGGCACCTCCTGCGCACGCCGGGCTTCGGTCTCGACCTGTTGCGCATGCTGCCCGCGGGTTGGCCGAGCCTGGTCAACAGCCGGCGGCTCCGGCGTGACCTCGAGCAGGCCAATGATCTGCCACATGATTTGCTCGGACGTACCTTCTGCAATTATGCGGGACTGAACATCGTGTTCACTTCGCGCCTGTTCCAGCCGTGCGCGGAGGCCTTTGACGAGCGCTTTAAGTTTGTGGGGCCGTCCATCGCCTCCCGCAATGGCGCGCCGCCGTTCCCTTACGACTGGCTGGATGGCCGTCCATTGGTCTATGCGTCGCTCGGCACGATCCTGACCGACCATCCGGAGTTCTACCGGACGTGTATGAGGGTCGTGTCGCGGATGTCCGTCCAGGCAGTACTTTCAACCGGGCGCAAGCTGGATCGCGCGTTGCTGGGCCCGATTCCCGACAACTGCCACGTGGCGGAGTACCTGCCGCAACTCGACCTCCTGAAACGTGCCAGCGCCTTTGTCACACACGGCGGCATGAACAGCGTATGCGAGGGGCTGTACTACAATGTACCGCTCGTCGTCGTGCCGCAGACGGCGGAACAGGCTTTTGTGGGGCGGCGCGTGGCGGCCCTGGGCGCGGGACGCCTGCTGAAGAGCAAACACTTCAGCGCCTATCGCCTCGAACGCGCATTGCAGCGCATTCTATTTGAGCACTCCTATCGCCGGCGCGCCGAAGAAGTCGGGGCCGATCTCAGGGCCGCCGGCGGCTGCCAGCAGGCGGCGGCGGAGACGATTAAATTCGCGCGGGCGCAGGTGGGGGTGGCGCAGTAGGGCGAATTCAAATACTGCGCAATCTATTGCTATCTTAGAGTTTCACCAATCCGAGGCTAATGCGCAGTGCCTTGTCCACTTCTTCAAGTGTACCAGGTCTCAGTGCGCCGATTCGCTTTCCCAGACGACTCGTGTCAACAGTTCGAATCTGATCAAGAAGCACCACCGAATCTGACTTGAAACCTGCTTCGGGGGACTTGATGAGCACACGCACCGGATGCGGATACGGTGGGATGGTTGAAGTGATGCCCGCCACAATGGTGACCGCGCCATGCTTGTTACCGACATCATTTTGCAGAATCAGGGCTGGCCGGGTCTTCTTAATCACCGCGCCCACGGCCGGGTCAAAATTCACCAGATAGACTTCACCGCGGCGGGGGTAGCTCACTTGCTTTCGCGCAGCCACGCTTCTTCCTCCAGTGGAAACCACTCGGCAGCAATCTTCAGGTCTTCTACCGCGCTTCGCCGGTACGCTTCCGCGAGACGCTGACGTAATTCGGCGCGGCTCTTATCTTTCAAGAATTGCCTCACTGCCGTATCAATCAGGCGGCTTCGGTTTCCCCGGCTGGAAACGAGATCCAGCATTTGGACGGTGGATTCCGGGAGTGTGATGTTAATCCTTACGTGCACTTTCGGGACTCCGCGTTTTCTTCCAACCTATACACATAAATTATACACATTGCAGGGATCAGGTACAAACTGGCAGCCAATACTCCGTCTGCTCCCGCGGGAACAACGGCCGTGGCCGCTGGGAGTAGTGAAAGCTTTCCGGGCCGGCTTGCGTTATTCCGGAGGAATCGACGGGGATCACTGCGGCCGCGATAGGTTCATAAGCGGCGCGGGGCGCAGTGACGCCTTTGACGATGATGACCTTCTTTTCTGCAGGCGCGATTCCCAGGCTGAGCAATTGCTGAAGACTGGTCGGCATGATGCGCAGACTGTTCAGTACAATGGTGTGCTCCTGGGAGGTCTCCACGACCGCAGTCAACCCCTGCTGATTATCGCGCATGCCGCCATGCCGCGCCTCGTGTTCAGTGAATCGGCCATCGCTGATGCACAGCACACGTCCCTCGAGTGGAATGGAGCGCCCGTGCCGGTGATCCGTCTTGCCGCCCGCCCGCAAAGAACCCTGTCTTGACATGCTGTTTGAGTATCTCTTCTAGAATAATCGTGGAGTCGCCGGGCCCACCCGCGCCGATGTTGTCACCGCAGTCCATCAGGCAGACTGTGCCTTCGATGGCCCTGGCCTGTGCAACCGCCGTGGGGACATCCGGCAGGGCCGCGTTCAATTCCAAACGCTTATCGAAAACGAATTGGGCGAGCCGCCTGGCCTCGGATTCCGCCCGTTCCCAGTCCCCATCCGCAACGACAATGACGGAAGTTCCCATGTACGGGCTGTCGGCATAGATATACCCAGGGGCAAGGGACGCGGAGAGGATGCCGGGCTGCTGGGTCAGCCGCTCAACCTCGGCGAAGATAGTGGCGAGCGGACCGGCACCCGTGTATTGCTGCACGATGTGCATCAGCAAGGGAAGTTTCACGTGCGCCTGCACCGGGCGCACCCTTTCGCGGAGAATGCGTGCCATCAGGTGCGCGCATTCGACGCCACGCGCCCTCTGATCCACGTGGGGATAGGTGCGGTAGACAATCGTCGCGGTGGGCAGTGCTGCCATTTCAGGGGCGACATTCGCGTGCATGTCGAGAGAAAGGATCAACGGGAAGTGCGGCCCCACCGCCGCGCGCACGCGGCGTAGCGTTTCGCTGTCCGCGCTGCGGTACGACTCCGACACCATCGCGCCGTGCAGCGCGAGCAAGAGGCCGTCCAGTGGAGCCGCCGCCGCCAAACGCGCCAGCAAGTCCCCAACGATCCTCTCATAGGCTTCGTCCCTAAGGGGACCGTGGGGTGTGGCCCACGCGGCCAAAAGAGGGACCATCTCCAGGTCATTCTCGCGGCAACCCGCAATGAACCCGCCTAATTCATGGTGCGCGTCTTGCCACACAGGGATGAGGTCTTCGCCATAGTGCAGAAAAGCGTCCTGAAAATGCTGCAACGTCGTTGTTGTCTTGGTGAAAGTGTTGGATGAAAGTGTTGGATTCGTGCATGAATCCGGCAATACCAATGCGCATCCGCGATTCTCCTTTGGTTATAGGGCCTATGCGACCTATAGGACCTATATTTCCGAGAAGGTTCCGCCCAAAGCTTCAAAGCTGGCCGCCGCCGCGGCGATGGTTTGGTCGATGTCTGCTTCCGTGTGGGCGGTGGAGAGGAACCAGATGCCGAAACTTGTGAATTGCACCCCGCGCTGGTGCATGGCGCGCCAGAAATTTTTCAGCTTGTCCGCATCTGCCTGCAACGCGGAGCGAAAATCCAGGATGGGCGTGGCGGCCTCGGGCAGAAAGGAAATGCTGAATACCGGCGGGACACCGCGGAAATCCACGGTATGGCCAGCTTGGCGCGCAGCCGAAGCCAACCCTTCCCACAGGCGCTTGCCCATGACGTGGGCCTTCTGCAACTCCGAGCCGCCGTTGGCAGTGAGCAGCTCGAGCGCCGCTACCGTGCCCGCCATCGCCAGCGGGTTGGCGTTGTACGTGCCGGCGTGGACCGTCGGCCCTTCGCCGAACAACCGCATCAACTCCGCCTTCCCCGCCACCGCCGCGACAGCCAGGCCGCCGCCCAATGCCTTGGCGAACGTGGCAAGATCGGGTGTGACGCCGTAGTAGGCCTGCGCGCCGCCCACGGTCACGCGAAAGCCCGTAATCACTTCGTCAAATATCAGCACCACGCCATGAGCGTCGCACAGCGTTCGCAGCGCCCGCAGGAATGCGGGCCGCGCGGGAATCAACCCTGCCGCACAGGCGAAGGGATCGCAGATGACCGCCGCCAGTTCTGTCCCTCGCTCTGTGAACAGCGCCCCCAGCAAGGCTTCATCGTTCCAGGGCAACACGAGGAGGTTGACGGCATCCTCGCTGGGCTGGCCCTTGGAAGAAGCGCGCATCAGGGGCGCTTCGCGAGTGCCCAGTTCATCACCGCGCCGCGCGGGACACCAGGCGATGGTGTCGAGCCAACCGTGATAGTGCCCCTCGAAGCGCAGCACTTTCGTCCGGTCCGTCGCCGCGCGTGCCAAACGCACGGCCGCGTGTACCGCCTCAGACCCCGTCGTGTTGAAGCGCACCATTTCGGCGCAGGGTACGTGCTCGACGATCAGTTCCGCCGCCCGCACTTCCAGTTCGCTCTGGCCCGCGTAGACCAGCCCCTTCTCCGCTTGGCGTTGAATCGCCTCGATGACGGGCCGCGGCGTGTGCCCCAGCAGCATCGGCCCCTGGCCGAGCACATAATCAATGTATTCATTGCCGTCGATGTCCCAGATGCGCCCGTCACGGCCATGCGAATAGAACAGTGGCAGCGGCTCGCTGTTCAGGCGCACGTTGCTGTTCACGCCGCCGGGAATCACTCGGCACGCCCGCTCATACCATGCCCGGCTGGTGTCGTAATTCACTCTGGGCCCCCCTCCGGCTGTTTGATGGCTCTGGCGCCCAAGGCAGCCGCCAATCCGCCGAAGAACAGGAGAACGCCCACAAGGAGCGACAGGTGGCCCTCCGCCAACGTGGAAGTGGCAAGAATCCCCGCGGCCAGTGTCGCGCCCAGCATGGCGCTGGTCAGTCCAATGATCCGCAAAGCCACGGCGGCATCGCCTCCCGCGCCGAGGCCGGCCTTTTCACGGGTTGTTCCACGCAGACCTTCCAGAAACTGGTCAATCATCCCCTGTTTCTCGCGGCTGTTCGGAACAAGCAACGACCCGAGTACCAATCCCGCGCCACTGGGCGCCAGCGTAATCCACGTCATATAGGGAACCGTGCGCAGGTAATCCGGCCCCCAATAACTGCCAATATAGGCCGTCGCGCCGCAAAATGCCCCCGCCCCAAATCCACAGAGGGCGCCCGAGTTGGACACGCGCCTCGAGAGCAAACCCACGACAGTGGGCAGCGCCACGGGCGGCAACAAAGCGGCGAAAAGTTGGGCCATGACCGTCACCAGGTCCTCGAGGCTTTGGGCCTGCGCAAACAACATCGCCAGTGCCATGGCCGCTCCGCCAATGGCGAAGGTCGACAAGCGCGCAGTGAAGACCAGCGCACGGTCAGAGGCGTGCTGCAGGAAGAGGCGTTTAATGATGTCGTTGGTCAAAACACTCGCCACCGAATTATAGTCACTCGAGAGCATGGACATGGTGGCGGAGAACATGGCGGCAAGCATGATCCCCATCATGCCCACCGGCAAGAGTTGCTGGCAGAGCAAAGCGTAGACCTGGTTCGCATCGTCCACGTTGGGCAGAAAGACCCGCGCGGCCAGGGCGGGGAAAAACAACAGGGGCGGCGAGAGCAGTGTGAGTGTCGCCACGAGATACCCCACCCAGCGCGCCTCTTTGTCGCTTCGGGCGGCATAGTACCGCTGTACGTAGGGCCATTTCGTGGCAAAAGTCAGCGCGAGTACCACGGCAAAGGAAAGCAGCCACGGCCAGGTATACGTGCCGCCGGTGGGGCGCCAGAACTCCGGGGGAAGGTGAGCGGCAATCGCCTGGCCGCCGCCGGCGCGTGACCAGGCCAACGGTAGCAGCACAATCACCGCCACGCCCATGACGACGAATTGGATGAAGTCGGTGATCATCACCGCCCACAAGCCGCCCAGCAGCGTGTACAGGAGCATGATCGTGCCGCAAATGCCGATGGCCCAAAGCACCGCCGCGTCCGTGCGGAATCCCGTGCTGACGGCCGTCATGGTGCCGATGACGAAAAGCTTCAGCGCGTCATCCAACACAATCAGTGGAATCCCGAACCAACTGAAACATTGCCGCAATGCTGATCCGTAGCGTGTCTCAATAAACTCGACAGGGCTGGTCGTGGCGGCGCGCCGCCAGCGGGAGGCCAGCCACCGGGCGCTCAGCAAGCATCCGGGAATGGCAAACCACCAGATCATCATCGCCACGATGCCGTTCTGGTAGGCGAGCGCCGAATAGGAAACGAACGTGAAGGCACTGAACGTCGTCATGTACAACGAGATGCCCGCCAGCCACCACGGCACCTGCCGGCCGCCACTGAAGAAGTCGCGCAGGTTCTGCATTCGGCCGGCATAGAAGAAACCGACCCCCAGCAAGACCACAAAAAAACCGGCCAGGATGAGGTAATCTGCCGCGGCCAATCCGCTCATTCAGCGCTGCCCCACGTGTTGAGGATTTCGCACGGCGGACACTATAGGGTAGCAGGGACAATTGGGACAACAGGGGGAGTCCAATGGGAGCGGTCCAGGGGGAAGGTAACGGACCTTCATTCAAGGTTTGCAAAGCAGTTGGCCAGCGGCGTCTCGATGTCCTTCAGGCGCTTGAGATGCGTAATGTAGCGGCTGCACTTTACGGCGAACACAAAGCCGCGCGGCGTTTCCGCATACCAGCGCTCATAACTCTCCGGCCGCTGGAGGGAATAGAAGGAGCCATTGATCTCGATGGAGTTCAGGCGCTGACTGGCGTATTCGAGTTCGCACCGTTGCGGGAGGTCGTGCGGATAGAAGGTGCCGCGCCAGCCGCTGTAGCGCCAGCCGGAGATCCCGATGCGTATCCTGGCCTGCGCGCGGCGCCCCCCGCTCATGCCGGCCAGAGGCTGCGCACCGCCTTCGGCAACATGTCTTTCACGTCTTCGACCTCGCCCTCGCTCACGCTTTCATGGAGCAGCCGAAAGACCAGGCGGGCGGCCACCTCGGGCGAGGGGTCGGTGGGCATCATGAGTTCTTCGCTGATATGCTCGAGAAACTCCGGCAGCGACCGCTCCTTGATTGGCGTGCGGTCCGGATTGTAGCCCTCGTAGTACAAGCCGCGGATCAACATCGGCAGTTGCGCCGCGAGGTGGGCCGACTCCTGCGGCGTCAGACGGTCTCGCAAGGCGTGGAGCGTTGCCCGCAATACTCGGTACGCCTTGTGCGTGTCTTTTGAGTGTAATTCCTCCATGAGGCAGTGCAACCACTCGTCTGATTTCTGGACAGTGGTCGAAAAAGGTTCCAGCGCCGTGGCGGTCATAGCGGCTATCTCCTCATCATCGGGATCTTCTACAAGAAGGGTAACACGACCGCGCGCCCCGGCCTACCGGCGATTCCCCCAGTATGCCTACGGAGTTGTCCTGATCCCTGCCATTTTTCCCATCCCTCCCATTCTTCGCATACTTCCCATCCGCCCACCGCCTCAATCGCCGGCGCCGCGGATGCGCTCGATAATCTGCGTGGTGCCCTGACCCTCGACGCCGGGGATGATGGCAATCTCGCCGCCGTAACTTTCCACGAGCCGCCGCTCTTCCTGAACGATCGTGTTGATCGTGTAGTCTCCGCCTTTGGCGTAGACACTGGGCTGAAGTTCCGCGAGCAGCCGCATCGGCGTCTTATCATCGAAAATGACCAAGAAATCCACGGGCTCAAGCGCGGACAAGACGAGCGCGCGGTCCCGCTCATTGACCACGGGCCGCTCCGGGCCTTTGTTTTCCTTTACAGACTTGTCGCTGTTCAGGCCTACGACAAGAACGTCCCCCTGCTGGCGCGCGCGTATCAGGTAGGTGATGTGTCCGGCATGGAGAATGTCGAAGCAGCCGTTCGTCCAAACCACGCGCTTGCCCTCATTCTTCAGCTTTTTCACAATGGGCTTGAGCTGTTCCACTGTCTTCAGTTTTTCCGGGCCCTGTTCTCCGAAGAGCGCGTCTTCCAATTCTTCGAGCGACACCGTCACGACGCCCTCCTGGCGCACGGCAATGCCCGCGGCCATGTTGCCCAGGAACGCCGCGTCATAGAGCGAGCCCCCCGCCGCCAGGGTAAGGGCCACCGCGGCGGCGACCGTATCACCCGCGCCCGTAACATCCACCGCTTTCACCGGGCGGATGGGCACATCTTGAATACTGCCATCGGCGGAGAAAATCGTGATGCCATGCGGCCCGCGCGTCACCAAAGCATTGCGCGCACTTCGCAGGAGAAACCGCCCCGCCTCATGCAGCGAGGCCTCCTCCTTGACCTCGATGCCGGCGGCCAGGCCCGCTTCCGCATCGTTGGGTACGACCACATCGATGTCCTTGAAAATGCCGGCCCGCTTACGCGAATCCGCAAGCGTCACCAAGTTGTATTCCTTCGCCACCGCGACGACCGTCGCCAGTACCTTTTCCGAAATGACCGAGACGGCCTGATCACCGAGCATGATCGCGTCAACGCGCGGCGCGAACTCGCGAATCTTCGCGCAGACCTGGGCTTCAACCTCGCCCGTGATGAG
>JACPGD010000181.1 GCA_016182645.1 Candidatus Hydrogenedentota bacterium
CTCTTTCACGCACGCCTCGACGCAGCGCCGGTTGCCGTTGCAGCGGCTGAGGTTCAGCGCATAGCCGAACTGCACCCCGTCCAGCGGCGGAATGTCCTGCACCGTGACCTTCGCCCCGTAATCGCGGGCGATCTCCGCCTCAATCCGCCTCAGGATCTCCTCGAGCATCTCCGGCGTCAGCCGCTTGTAGTGCTGCTGCAAAAAGGCGTCGAGCGTCAGCCCGCTCTGCATCGAGTGCAACGGCAAGGTTGCCGCCGCGATGCCCGCCGCCGCGGCCGCCACGCCCGCGCCCACTTTCAGGAAGTTCCGCCGTGTCTCGGCTGGGGTCTTGCCGGCATCGTTTTCAGTGAAATTCACGGGGGTCTCGCTCATGGCTGGTACTCCGGCGCGTGCTCCGCGCGGGCCGCGAAGCGCGTCCGCTGCGGCGGCGCTTCCGGCGTCATCGGCTTGAAGCGCGGCGCATGCGGATCATGACACTGCACGCAGAGCAACCGCTCGCGCGGGCCTTGGCGCGTGTCCCAGTAACCGTTCGCCCGCCCGTGGATGCCCAGTTCCCATTCGCGGTAGGTCGGCCCATGGCATTTCGAGCACAGGCGCGCCGGCTGATCCGAGGGGATTTCGCCCCCTTCATGATCCACGTAAGCGTCGCGGTTCTTCGGGTGGTGGCAATTCAGGCAATTGGTATTCATGCCGTGCTCGAGCACGATGTTCGCATGCTCGGGAAGTTGGGGATTCTGCCGGGCGGGCGGGAGAATGCTCAGATGGCATTCGGTGCAGCGGTAGTCAAAGCCGGCCTTGTGGAACCGCAATGGGCGCAACGCACCCCGCACGGGCGCGGTATCGAAGATATTGCCTGATACGGAGCGCACATACAGCGCCGTGGCATCCACGGACGTGTCGGGCGCTGGAGCGCAGCCGAGCAGTCCAGACAGGGACAGGGCAGCCACGCACGCCCATGCCACCCCGTTGCGCATACTTCCCACTCCCCGCTGCCCGATGGCCCGTTTTGGCCAAGGGGTTAGAACTGCGAAAAAGCAAGCAGCAATCATGCCAAGATGTATGACAGATATATCTTTACGGTAAGTTGATAGTTTGAAATAACTTAACAAATGAAGGCTTCCGGCGATGCTCGGAGATGGTATACGCAATCGGTGTACGTTGAGCAGAGATGTACTGCGCACCTCTGGGCAGCCGCAGCCACCCTTCAGCCGGTGCGCCGGCATTCGCGTCCGGGTAGCAAGGGGGTTGCCACACCCCCTGCCAAGCTGCCACACTGGAAACCAGGATCGGTCGCTGCCGGTCTGAGCAGCTAGCGGAGTTGGAGATCCCAGCCTTCCTTTTCATCACATAAGTCCCATACTTCCCATGCATCTCATCACAAAGAGGGGAGCGCCATGTTCAAGTCATTCTTTGCGCTGTTTTTGCTGGCCGGGCTGCTGCCGGCGTCTACGTTGATCGCGGAAGGTCCCGAGACGCAGCCGCTGACGGAGGGTTGGCAATTACAATCCTCAGCACAGGTCACGGCCTCGGGCGAGACCATCGCGGCGCCCGGCTTTGCGGCGGACGGCTGGCACGCAGTCACGGTCCCGACGACCGTGCTGGCGGCGCTGGTCAAGAACGGCGTCTACCCCGATCCCTTCTACGGTCTCAACCTGAAAAAGACGCCCGGCTACCGCGAGGCGCCATTTCTGGTCATGCCCGAGGGCAGCCCCTTCAAGGTGTCCTGGTGGTTCCGCACGGAATTCACCGCACCAGAGGCGTGGAAAGGCAAGTTCGTCCAGCTTCACTGCGACGGCATCAACTATCGCGCAAATGTTTGGCTGAACGGCAAGAAAGTCGCCGACAGCGAAACCGTTGTCGGGATGTTCCGCCGTTTTCAGTTCCCCATACAGGACGCGCTGAACTACGGCGGCAAGAACGCACTCGCCCTCGAGATCATTCCGCCAGGGCAATTGCCGGATGTCGAGTATGAAACCAAGCAACTCGAAGCCACGACGGGTTGGGACGATCACAACCCGTACCCGCCCGATCTGAACATGGGCCTCTGGGAAGATGTCTATCTTAAGGCGACGGGGCCCGTGCGCGTCGAGCATCCCTATGCCGAATCGGAACTGAGCCTGCCGGAGTTGAAGCCGGCGAAACTTACGCTGTCGGGTTTTGTGACCAACGCCTCGCAGGAGGCCGTGACGTGCAGCGTGTCCGCAGTCTGCGAGCAGATAATGGTCACGCAGGACGTAACACTCGCGCCAGGCGAGAAGAAGGAAGTCATCTTTCGGCCGGAAGACCATCCGGCGCTGAGCATCGCCAACCCGCGTGTCTGGTGGCCCAACCCGCTGGGACCGCAGGAACTCTACTCTTTCCGCTTGGCGGCGGTGGTCCAGAGCGCGGAGTCGGACGCGGCGGAAACGACCTTTGGCATTCGCGATGCCACCACGTACATCAACCAAGAGGACTGGCGCGGCTACCGCGTGAATGGCGAGAACATCCTCATTCGCGGCGGCGCATGGATGACTGCTGATATGCTACTGCGACTGGATGAACACCGCTACGACGCGCTCGTACGTTATGCGCGCGACGCCAATCTCAACATGCTGCGTTCGGAAGGCTTCTCAGTCCGCGAAACGGATGAGATGTACTCGATCTGTGACCGCTATGGCGTCATGGTCACGCAACAGATCTTCGGCCGTAATCTTCCCGATGAGGCTCTCGCGATCGCCTGCATTGAGGACATGATGCTGCGCATCCGCAACCACCCGAGCCTCGTGCATTTTCTCGGTCACGACGAAACGTTCCCGACCGAGACGCTCGACGCGGCGTATCGTGGATTGCTCGAAAAGTATCGTCTGCACCGCACCTATCAGCCGCATTCCGGCGCGTTCAATGTAGACGAGCGGCAGAAGACCGGCGGCACGCGCACCGGCACGCGCGAATTGTGGACCTACGCCATGCCGTCGCATTACTACCTGCGGCAAAAAGACGGCGCGTGGGGCTTCGCGCAGTCGGGCGGCATCGGCGGCATCGTTGCCGTGCGCGACAGCCTGCGCCAGATGATGCCCGAGGATCAGCTCTGGCCGCCGCTCGGCACGGAGGCGTGGTCTTTCCACACCGTCACGCAAGGCGCGACCTACTTCCGCGAATTCCAGACGGCGATGGCCGAAGGCTACGGCGCGCCCGGGGACCTTGACGACTTCTGCAACAAGGCCTACGCCATGAATTACAACAGCGCCCGCGGCATGTTCGAAGCCTACGGCCGCAACAAGTACAAGGCGCTGGGCATCACGACCTGGAAATACGATGCATCCTGGCCCGCCGCGATGACGTGGCAGTATGTCGACTGGTACCTCCGCGCCACCGCCGCCTATTACGGCGCGAAGAAGGCGTGCGAAAAAGTGCACATCCAGTATGCCTACGACGACGACTCTGTCTACGTTGTGAATGCTCTCCGCGAGGCACAGAAAGACCTCAAAGCCACCGCCGTGATCCTCGATGACGCGCTCGAGGAGAAGCACCGCAACGAAGCCCTGGTGAGCGTCGGTCCGGACGGCGTGACCAAGACCTTCGCCCTCGAGATTCCGGCGGACCTATCGAAGACCTATTTCCTCAAACTGACCCTGAGCAATGCCGAAGAGAAGGTCATTTCAGACAACTTCTATTGGCTTTCAACGACGAAAGACGTCCCCGGCAAGTCTCGCTACACCAAAGAGCGCATCTTCTACACCGAACCCGAATCCCGCGCCGATTTCACTGCGTTGAACTCGCTGCCGCCGGTGAAGCTGGAGAGCAAGACCGAGGTCGCTACCGAAAACGAAGAACAAGTCGTCCGCGTCACCGTCAGCAATCCCACGGACAAGCTGGCCTTCCTGATCCAACTCAGCCTCATCGCCGGCGAAGGTGGTCAGGAAATCGCCCCAAGTTTCTGGGAGGACAACTACTTCAGTCTCCTGCCCGGTGAAAGCCGGACCACCACCACGCGCGTCTACACGCGGGACCTCAACGGCGCCACGCCCACCGTCCGCATTCAAGGTTGGAACTGCACCGCCGCCGGCTCTTGAGTTGACATCACCGCGCTCTCGGGACATGATCAGGTTGTGAAGAAGCCAACCTTGTATCTGGAAACGAGCGTGCCGAGTTACCTCCTGGCAGAGCCATCGCGGGACGTTATTGCGGTGGGGCGGCAGGAACTTACGCGGAAGTGGTGGCTGCGTGATCATGGTCGTTTCGACATATTCGTCTCGGAGGTAGTCCTGGAAGAAGCTGGAGAGGGGAATCCGAAGGCAGCGAAAAAACGCTTGGAGTTTCTCGAAAAGTTCGAGGTACTCAAGACAACTCCCGAAGTAGAGAGACTGGCGCAGTTTTATGTGTTGAACAAAGTTGTACCACCAAAGTACCAGCGAGATGGGGCGCATCTCGCGCTGGCATCATTGTTTGAGATCGATTTCTTGTGTACTTGGAATTTTAGGCACCTCGCAAATGCCTTTGCCCTGAAACGGTTTCGCGATTTGAACAAGAAGGAAGGCTTGTTCGTACCGCAGGTGTGCACACCGGAAGAATTATTCGGAGAATGAACCGATGCCAGACCCGATTATAGAGGAAATTTACCGAATCAAGGATGAACTTGCCGAAGAATTCGGAGGTGACGTGAAAAAGCTCTTCGCGCATCTCCGCGAGTTGGAAAAGCAGCATCCAGAGCGGCTGGTGTCGCCTGCCGACCTTAAGCGGCGGCAGGCTTCCGGTGCAAAGGGAGGCCGGCGGGGAAAGCGGTCGTGACGAAGCTTCTCGGGGCTCGCCACCGTCCCTTCAGGACGGGTTAGATTTGGCGCATGTCTCCGGGGGTTGCGCTTCGCTTTACCCCCGGCTACTCGCCGTCGCCCCTTCGGGGCAGGAACCATACCTGCGCGATCAATATAGGGTTGCCACACCCCGCAAGATTTGGCGCATGTCTCCGGGGGTTGCGCTTCGCTTTACCCCCGGCTAGTCGCCGTCGCCCCTTCGGGGCAGGAACCACACCTAGTCGCCGTCGCCCCTTCGGGGCAGGAACCACACTTGCGCGATCAGTATAGGGTTGCCACACCCCGTGAGAGGGTAGTCCGGGGTTGCCACACCCCGGACAGATCCGTACGGTGATTTTGTGTCTGAGTGCGGCATCCTGGAGCAGGGGGTGTGGCAACCCCCTGCTACCCGAACTGGCTACCCCTGCGACTCGGACGATCTTGCGATTGCGCGCTGTTCCTGGCGCTGGCCTTTGAGTTGGTAGTAGACGGAGACGATGATGAGGAAGAGGACGAGCGGGGCGTAACGGATACCGGCGTGGCGGAGGCTGTTGCGGAAGGTCCAGAGGCGGAGTTTCAGATAGCCGCCAACTTCCGGGACATGTTGCCGGATGTAGTAGTTGCCGCGGCCACGGGTAATTTGCCAGCGTACGAAGTCGCGGAAGGAACTGCGCTCGACGTGGTAAACGACCTGTTCGGGCACGTAGCGCATCAGAATGCCCCGGTCGCGGGCCTTGCGCGCGAGGATGGTGTCTTCTCCACCGGGCACGGGCAGTGAAGCGTTGAAGCCGCCCAGGAGTTCGAAGGTCTCCTTGCGAAAAGCGACGTTGCAACTGCTGAAACTGGTGCTGTAGCCCCCGGGACTGACGCGCCAGACGTTGTGGAGGCCGATGCAGCCGCCGCCGGGAAAGCCCAACAACGCCACGGCGCGGCCAAACCAGGTTTTGATATCCGTAACTGTGTTTCCCACCGCGATGGGGTCACGTTCGAGCGCGGCAATCGTGGTTTCGAGCGTTCCGGCAGCGAGACGGCAGTCGTCGTCCGTGAAAAAGAGGTGCGGCGCCATGGCAGCGGTGGCACCCACGTTGCGGCAGGCGGCCGGGCCGCGGTTCCGGGGTTGCGGCAGCACGCGGAAGCGTGGGTCTGTGATGAGAGCAAATTCGACGCCCGTGGAGGCATCGTCCACCAACAGCACCTCGAAATCCGCGCAGGACTGGTGCCGCAGCGACTCGTAGAGCGCGCGCAGATGCTCCGGCCGCGGATTGAAGACGGGAACGATGACGCTAATGCGGGGAATCATGGTGTGATTCGTTGCCTCACCAGAATCTACTCCAAGGGGCCTCGTTGCCGAGAATGTACCCGAAATGGTCCTTAAAAAGGCAATCCGTGGGAGGCATGGAAAGAAGAGAAAGGATGGGCATGGCAGAGGTTGCATGCACTTGTGCGCGAAAAGGGTGTTTGGCGGGGGCGGGGAAACGTGGTAGACTCCATTGGTGGGCGCAGATCGGAGAGTGACTCCATGCCAACGTTTGAATACCATGCAATCCGGGCTGAAGGGGATGACGAGAAGTCGTTTGTGGGCGGCGTCGTTGTGGCCAAGGATCGCCACGATGCCAAGGCGAAGCTGCGCGAGCAGGGCCTCAAGGCCACGATGCTCAAGCAGGCCCGCGGCGTCATGGCCGTGATCAAGTGGCTCGACGCGGACATTCGCTGATTCAGGAAACAAGCTCCCCCCTGTAGCGTCGTCAGACAAGTCGGACCCGTCGGACTGGTCGGACTATTACCACGGCGCTACGTCCGGGGCGGAGTTTGGACGATACGGAACCCCCTCTCCTATTTTGATTTGCCCAGTTTAAGGTCGAGGCCTGTCAGTGCGAGGGCGAGCACCACAATCCGGAGAATGAAGAGGCCGGCCAGCGCCCCGAGCAGACCGTGCATGCGAACGGGTTCGAGGGAGTAGCCGAGCAGAAGCGCCACGATGCCGAGCGTAATGCGGAAGAGGCTCCAGCGGGCGGACAGGAGGTCTACGGTTTGCGCCGACGGGGGGGCGAGGTGTTCCACGCGGCGGCCAAAGGCCCAAAAGGGGAGGATGCCCGCGGCGGCGCCAAGGAGGAGTCCCGCCGCGGCGGGCGGATCCCAGAGGGCAGGGACAGCCGCGGCCAGCAGGGCGAGGGCCGCCGCGCTGGCAACGATGATGCGGCGCAGCCGTTTGACGCCTTCCAACAAGGGCGAGAGCCTCCAGCCGGGGGGACACAGACAAACATGGACAAACACGTACGAACACAGACAAGCGCGGGCGGACTGGGCCCCGGAAGCGCATAGGACCGCGCGGATTGCGGTATCTTACACGATCCTGGGGGAGTGGCCCGGCGAGGCAGGGTGGCCGTGGCACCTTCGGACAGGATTTGGCGGGAAACCCTTGGCGGGAACGCAGGATTAATGCTTGACGGGTTGGGATTCTGGTGCTATTCCAGAGGCAGGCTAAACTTGGGCGCCGCGTGCGCCGGGTTGCGTTTGGCAGGAGCGATGGTGCATATCAGTAAGGGTGCGACCCGCGCAGTGGGCCAATGAGTGGTTGCTTTGTTTTTAGGCAAGGCAGGGGAGATTATTAAGTGACTTTTGATCGGCGGTCTCGGTACCGGAAGTCTTCCCGGACGCTGGTGATCACGTTTTTGCTGGGCATCGGCATCGGATTTTCGCTTTGCTATGCCTTCTTGGGTTCAATGGTTGGGCAGGACGCCGCGCTGGAAGCGGAGAACGCCGCCCACGCGGCGGAGGCGGTCTCGCTGGCGGAAGCGGCGAAGGTACGGGTGCCGCCGGATCGCGAAGGACTCTGGCCGGGGCGCCACCTGATGGTCGGGATCTCGGGCACGGCCCTGGACGACCCGGCGAAGGACTTGCTGAAGCGGTTCCTTCCCGGGGCGGTGTTGTTGCGCGAGCAGAACCTCTTGGACGCCACCCAGACGGCGCAATTGGTCGAAGACATCAAGGCGGCGGCCGGGTCAGGCCTGGACGCGGACGATTTACCGCTGGTCGTGCTGGCGCAGGAGCACGGGCCGGCCTTTGGCCTGTTGGGGATGGACAATGCCCCGTCGCTTGCCAGCCTGGGCCAGACGAACGATGCCGGGGTGGCCGCGAAACTGGGACGCCTCTACGGGGAGGCCTTGCGCAACCTGGGCATTGGCGCAGTACTTGGGCCTGTGCTCGACATTTACGATCCCGAAATCAGCGACCCCGCCACGCAAGATCAGATGTTCAGCAGCGACAAGAACGTTGTGGCCTACCTCGGCATTGCCTTTGCCGAGGGGCTGCGCGACGGTGGCGTGGTACCGGTGGTCCGGAACTATCCCGGCATGGGCAGCGCCGTCTTGCGCGAGGACGGGGTGCTGTCCATCGAGGCGCAGAACTTCGAACTGGTGAACCTCATCTGGCCGTTCCGGCGCGCGGCAACGAACAACCTGCCCGGCATGCTGGTGGAATATGCCGCCGTGCCGGTGATTGATCAGGAGCAACCGACACTTCCCGCCGCATTCAGCCAGAAAATGGTCCAGATGCTGCTGCGCGGAGAGTTCAAATACGGGGGCGCGGTGATCGCCGGGGACATTACGAACTCGCCCGTATTGCGCTCGGTGGAACCAGGACAGGTTTTTCTGCAGGCGATCGCCGCGGGGTGTGACGCGGTGATCGTGGAGGAGGCGAACGCGGCGCTGCTCGAAGGAATCTGCCAGGCCGTCTTCGAGGCGGCGGAAGCGGGCGCACTGACCCCGCAACGACTCGAGGAGAGCAAGGCACGCCTGGATCAGTGGCGGACCCTGCTGGAGAAAACGCCTGCACCCGAACCGGAGCCCGTTCCCAGTATCGCGGATGCGGCGATTGACGCGCTGGGCAAACCCGCGCCCGTGGAAACCCCGGAAACCGAGCACGTGGTAAAGCCGGGCGAATCGTTGACCCGAATCGCCAAGCAATACGGGGTAACACTAGACGATCTGGCGGAATGGAACCAGTTGAAGAGCCAAAACGTTCAGGTGGGCCAGAAACTGGTGCTGCGTCTGGCGACGGCCGGGCACACTGCTCCTGAGACTGCACCTGATGCGGCAACGCCCTTGCCGCCGGAAACGGTCGAGGGCAGTGATGCCGAAGAGACGGCCGCCCCGGAGGACGCCGCGACCGCGCCCGGGGAAGAGGGCGAGATGGTGGAGCACGCGGTTCGAGACGGTGAAACACTGGCCACTATTGCCCGCGACTACGCGGTAACCGAGGCCCAACTGAAGGACTGGAACCAACTGGGAGAAACACTCCCGAAGACCGGGCAAGTGCTCCTGATCTATCCGGGGGGCGCCACGGTGGCGGGAGCGACCCCGGAGGCGGCGGCCCCGGCGAGCGCGGCCACGCTGGAGACCTATACCGTCGCGGCGGGCGACAGCCTTCGCAAGATTGCGGACAAGTTTCACACGACGCCGGAAGCGATTATAGAACTGAACAGCCTGAAGGACGCCAATACGATCATCGCCGGCCAGAGTCTGGTGATCCCGCCCGGGGTGGACGTAGCCCCCGCACCGCCAGGCGCCTGAGGTGGCGCCGCCCGGGCAGGCGACCCGCTCCCAAAACTATTCACTGCTTGTTTTGTCTGGCGGTGTCCGTTAGACTTTTTTTCCTTTCGGCGCAGAGGGGTTTCATAGAGGCCATGTCGGGCAGCGTGCATCAGAACGTATCGGGCGACCTTCCGGACGAACCCCGGGAGGAATTGGAGGGGCTGTTCGATCCGCAGCTCAGCCTGCCGCTGCCGTTGGCGGAGGCGCCGCAGCCGTTCCAAACGATCGTGAAGCGGGACGGGCGCCAGGCGCCGTTCGACAAGCGGAAGATCTCGCTGGCGATCTTCAAGGCGGCGCAGACGGTGGGCGGGCATGATGAGCAGATGGCGGACAGTCTCGCGTCGGCGGTGGCGCTCTATTTGTCGAAGGTGCTGAAGGACCAGCCGCCGACGGTGGACCAGGTGCACGACGCGGTCGAGCGCGTGTTGATCCAGATGTCGCACGTGAAGACGGCGCTGGCCTATGCGCGTTACCGGGACCGGCGCGCGCGGATCCGGCGGTTGCGTCAGGGTGATATGCGGGTGCTGCTCAGTGAACTTGAGGAAGCCCGGCATGAGCGCGAGGCGGCAGCGAACGGCACGGCGCCGCCGCTCTTTGTCCGCACCAGTTCGGACACGCTCACGACGTGGGACAGCGCCCATATTGTCGAGGCGCTCGTGCGCGAGACTGGGCTCGAGCGCTCGCTGGCGCAGGTGGTGGCGCTGGAAGTCGAGCAACAGATTCACCAGGCGATGATCAGCGTGTTAACAACCTCGCTAGTGCGCGAACTGGTGGGCGCGAAACTGATCGAGCATGGCCTGGAGGAATACCGGGAGCGCCACCGCCGTTTGGGCGTGCCTCTGTATGATCTGGCGCGAATCGTTCGCGGCAGCACGGCGGAGACGGTGGCACAAGGGCCAGACGGTACGGATCGTGTGCTGGCGCGGTCGGTGAAGAAAGAATACGCGCTGGCGGAGGTGTATTCTCCGCCGGTGGCCGATGCGCACCTGCGTGGCGATCTGCACCTGGACGCGCTGGGGCAGGCAGACCGATTGTATACCGCGCGGCACTCGATGGAGTCGATTATCCGCTTTGGCATTGGCCTGCCGGGGACGGGGAACTTCGCGAACCCGCCGCATTATCCCGAGACGCTGCTGGCGCAATTGGTGAAGTCGAGCGAACTGTACGCGCATCTGTTCTCCGGCGAAATCCGTTGGGACGCGGTGAACCTGTTTTTCGCGCCATTTGTCCATGGTCTGTCGAAGAAGGACCTGCGCCAGTTTGCGCAGATGCTGGTGTATGAGTTCGCGTTCCGCGCACTGACCCATAGGGACGAGCAGGCGCCGGTAGTGCTCGGCTTGTGCTGGAGTGTGCCGCCCGCGCTGAAATCCTGCGAGGCCCTGGGCCCCAGCGGCAATCCGGCGGGACGCACCTATGGCGACTACCTGCACACAGCGCAGCAGTTCGCGTGGGACATTATCGACGTGTTCTACGAAGGCGGGATCAATGCGGTGTCATTTCCGTCGCCCGTGCCGGAGATTTGGGTGGGGGCGGACTTTTTCCGAAGCGACGGGCATGAGGTCTGGCTGAACCATGCCTGCAAAGTGGCGGCGCTGCGGCGGAGTGTTCGTTTCCGCCTTGAGCAAAGGGGCGCGCTGCCGTCGTTCAGCCCTGTTCCATGGCAAGCGGGTCAGGTGGCGCTCCAGCAAGTGGTGTTAAATCTGCCGCGCGCGGCATACAAGGCGGGGCGGGAGGCGGCATTGTATGAGGAGTTGGATCACCTTCTGGAACTGGCGCTGGAGGCCCTGGAAGAAAAGCGGAACTTTGTCGAGACGCTGTTGGATGCGGAAGGGGCGGGGCCGCTCGGACTGCTCGCACTGACACGGGATGGGCGGCCCTACGTGGACCTTGAACAGGCCGTTTTTCTGGTGGCGGTGGAGGGACTGAATGAATGCGTGCAGGTGTTGCTGAACACGGAAGCTCACCGGAGTGCGGAGGCGCTGAGGCTTGCGCAACGGACACTGGGGCATTTGCAGGCGCAGTGCGCGGCGCGGGGTGAAACGCGCGGCCTGCGGGTGGCACTGGCGCAGAACAACGATGCCGCGGTGAGCAATCGTTTCGCCACGCTCGACCTGAAGGCGTTCCCCCGCACGGCGCGCACAGCGGTGAAGCCGCATCCGGTGACGCAGGCGTTGCAATACACCACGGGCGCGCGGCTGAACTGGTCGCCTGATCTGAACCCGGCGGAAGGCATCCGGATGGAGGGGAGCCTGCACGAGTACCTGGAGGAGGGCGCGCTGGCCTGCGTGCCCCTCCCGGGAGATAACACAGCGCCGGCGTCGGTGGCGGATTTCCTGCGGAAGGTCTTTCACAACAGCGCGGTGCGGCAGATTATGTTTGAGTGATGGACCCAATGGACTCGATGGACGAAGGGGGCGCTACGTTTTTGGGAGGCGCCCGAACCAGGACGCGAGGCGGTAGCGGAGGATCATGATAATCATTTGGCAGCCGAGGGCGAAGGCCTTGAGTTTGTTGCCGGTGACGGAGGATTCGCCGACACGCTTGCAGTAGTTGACGGGGATTTCGACGAAGCGGAAGCCGTTGAGAATGACGAGCAGCATCAGGTGCGGGCCGAAGGCGGAATTGCCGACGGTGAACTGGGGGCGAAGCTTTTCGTAGACGGGACGGTGGAGCAGGCGCATCGAGCAGCCGACGTCGCTGAGGAAGGTGGTGTTGAAGAGAAACTCCATCAGCTTGCCGACGGCATAATTTCCCCACTTGAGAAAGACGCCCATATTGGCGCCTTCCCAGACGAACTCGCGCGCGGTGCGCGTGCCGAAGACGACGGGCAGGTCATCGCTGAAGGCCAGCAGTTTCACGACGTCGCGGCCGAAGAAGGTGCCGTCAGGCTCCGAAATAATCAACAGGTCGCCTGTCGCCTCATCCAAGCCCTTCCAGATGGCATAGCCGTACCCCTGGCGCGTTTCATAGACCAGCCGCGCCGGCGTTTGCCGCACCTCTTCGTCCGTGCCGGGAGCGGCATTGTTGTTCACGACGATGATTTCGTCGACATAGCCACAGGCGAAGAAGTCCTCGATGGCGGCCCGGATCGAGTCCTTCTCGTTGTAGGTGGGGAAGATGATGGATACTTTCTTGCCGTTCCACATGGGGCGTTATTGTACGGAGGCAGAGGCGCGCCGTAAAGCGAGAGGAGTCAGACCAGTCGGACCGGTCGGACGAGCCGGACGGATCAGACGAATCAGACCGGTGCTTGGAACTGCCGGTCATCGCGGCCTAGAATGTGGGCAACAGCAAGAATGGCATTTGGCTTGGAGAGCTTCTCATGAATCAGTCGATTTCGCGCAGGACATTTATCCAACAAGTGACGGCCGCTGGTGTGGCGGGGCCTTTGGTGCTGCCGAGGCTGAGCCTGGCGGCGCCGCCATCGAGCAGGCTGCAGCATGCCGCGATTGGGGTGGGAGGCCAAGGAGCGGGGGACTTGGACGCGATTGCCAGCAGCGGGAAGGTGGATGTGATTGCGCTGTGCGACGTGGACGCGCTGACGCTGGAGAAAGCGGCGGCGAGGTATCCGGGCGCGCGGCTGTACCGCGATTGGCGCGAGATGCTCGAGCAGGAGGAGAAGCACATCGATTCGGTGAACGTGTCCACGCCGGACCACACGCACGCGCCGGCGTCGATGACGGCGATTCGCAAGGGCAAGCATGTGTTTTGCGAGAAGCCGTTGACGCACGAGGTGTATGAGGCGCGGCGGATCACGCTGGCGGCGCGAAAGAAGGGGGTGGCGACGCAGATGGGCATTCAGATTCATTCGCATGACGCCTACCGCACGGCAGTGCAGTGGCTGCAAGAGGGGGCGATTGGCAAGGTGCGGGAATGGCATTCGTGGTGCGGCGCGGTCTACACCACCGACGATAAGAAGCGGCCGGAGGGCAGCGACCCCGTGCCGCCGAACCTGGATTGGGACCTGTGGCTGGGCGTGGCGCCGGAGCGGCCCTACAAGGGCAAGAACGCCAAGGGGGAGGAAACCTACCATCCCTTCTGGTGGCGGCGCTGGCGCGATTTCGGCGGCGGCACTTTGGGCGACTTCGGCTGCCACATCTTTGATCCGATCTTTACCGCGCTGGGCATCGGCGCCCCCTTGACCGTCTCGGTCGAACCGGAATCGGTCAGTGATGAAGTATGGCCCGGCTGGATTATCGCCGAGTACCTGTTTCCCGGCACGCCGCTGACCGCCGGCAAGACCATCCGCGCGACGTGGCGCGATAGCGGCAAAGTTCCGCCCATCGAGTTCTCGCCGCACCTGCCCAAGGACCGGGCATTGCCGGGCAGTGGCTCGATGGTTATTGGGGAGGAAGGCACGCTGCTGATTCCGCACGTGGCCGCACCCCACTTGTACCCGGAGGAGAAGTTCAAGGATTACCCGCAGCCCGCGCTCGAACCGAAGAATCACTATCACGAATTCGTGGAAGCCGCGCTGGGCAACGGCGTGCCGGGGGCGAACTTTGATTTTTCGGGGCCGCTGGCCGAGGCAGTGCTGTTGGGGAACGTCGCCGGACGGTTCCCGGGCAAGACGCTCGAATGGAACGCGAAGCGCCTGCGCATCACAAACCTGCGCGAAGCGAACAAGTTCCTGCGCCGGGATTACCGCGAAGGCTGGAACATCAAGGGGCTGTAAGCGGCTCGGGAGGGCGAGCGTACCCGCGAGTTTTGGACCGCCGGGGGCGGGGATTCGGACAAGGAACCGCTCATATGGCGATCCTTATTCTTCAACGGGTTACGCCGCGCTTCCTTAGCAGCCGGTTGAGAAAGTAGAGCCGGCTTCAGATACACGGCAAACTCAACCGGCTCGCGCGTACGCTCGCCCTCCCGGAGGTCATTCACCGAGGGTGATGATGGCTGTGGTGGTTTGATTGGTGTAGAGGTCGGTGGCGGTGAGTGTCCAATCGCCGGGAGGATCGTTGTAGGCGAAGGGTAACGTGATGGCCGCGGGACAGCTCGCCGCCAGCAGTGGCTGCCTCAGCCAATCGGAGTCTTGTCCGTCTGGCCGGGTGACTTTCACGTTGATAGCATGCGCGCCCTGGGCGTGCGGAATGCTGATGTTTGCATTGACCACGGATCCGGCACGGGCCTTCCCCGGCAGGTTGATTCGGGGCGACTCCGGCGCGCTGGGCAGTACCGCGAAGACGCTCCCGCGGTTGGGGCGCAACCGCGCTGTGAACTCGGCGGCATCGCGGACGTCCTCGTCGGTCTTCGTGCCGAGCAGCGTGAAGAATTCGATTTCTCCCGTGCGCCAGCGGGAGATTTCCACGTCTTTTGGCGCGCGGCCATTCACGGAGAGTTGAATGGCCGGAGTGACGCCGGCGGCGGCGAGCAGCCCGCGCAGCAAGGGCGCACAGGGGGCGTCAAATACCGAGAAATTGAGCAGGACTGCCCGACCCTTGCCGTACTCGTTGACGATGCACACCGGCGCGCGCAGGCCGGTCC
>JACPGD010000183.1 GCA_016182645.1 Candidatus Hydrogenedentota bacterium
CTATTGCGGGCTGAACCAATTCATTGTGCAGCGGACACTCGCCGCGAAGACCCTGCGCGAGGGCCAGCTGGGCATCATTCTCGCCGCCGCCCTGTGGGTACTTGTGCCGTTTCTAATCGTCTTTCCCGGCATTATCGCGCTGCAGCTCTACGGCGACACCATGAAGACCCCCGACCAAGCCTACCCCATTCTCATCCGCAACATTATCCCCGAAGGACTGCGCGGTTTCATGTTCGCCGCCATCGCGGGCGCGGTCATCAGTTCTCTCGCGTCGATGCTCAACAGTGCCTCAACCATCTTCACCATGGATCTGTACAAGCGGTACCTCGCGCCGGAGTCCTCGCAGCGGTTTCTGGTCAACACCGGCCGCCTCATGACGCTTATTTTCGTGGTCATCGGCTGTCTCATCGCCCCCTTTCTCGGCCACCCGCGGTTTGGCGGCATCTTCAATTACATCCAGGAATTTCAGGGATATATCTCTCCCGGCATCCTGGCCGCTTTCGTCTTCGGTTTCATCGTGAAACGCGCCCCCGAAACCGCCGGCGCCACCGCCCTGCTCGTGAGCGCACCCGTATATGGCCTCCTGCAATGGCAGTTTGGGGACGTCGCCTACTTGAACCGCATGGGCATTACTTTTGCCATCGTGGTCGCGATCATGACCTTGATGACGCTTATTGCGCCCCACCCTCATCCAAAGCCCATGCCCCAGCGGGCGGACATCGACACTCGCCTGTCGCCCGTGGTTGTGTTCTCTGGTGCTTGCGTCATTGGCGCGGTGCTGATCTTCTATGGCGTGTTCTGGTGACATCCGCAATCCCCTGCGCCGGAATGTGAAGAAATGGGGTGGAAATTGTGTATACTGGATACACACAAGGAGGGTGTATGCATGCGAACGAATGTGGTGATAGATGATGCCCTGATGGAACGCGCCTTTAAGGCGGGGGGCTACCGGACAAAGAGATCGGCCATCGAAGAAGGACTTCGCCTCGTGGTGCAGCTCCACAGCCAGAAACGTCTGCGCAAACTTCGGGGCAAAGTGACTTGGGAAGGGGACCTAGAGGCCATGCGAAAGGATTAGCCTGTGGTGGTCATCGACACGTCGGCCTGGATTGAGTACTTCCGCGGTGGTGTTCCCTCCATTGTCCGGGGTGTGGACTCGTGCCTCAAACACGAATTGGTCGTAGTAGGAGATTTGATCTATTGCGAAGTGATGCAGGGCATTAGAGAAGCCCGCCAGCGCAAGGAGATTTCCGCGCTACTGCTCTCGCTTCCGTGCCATGACATGGTAGGGTTTGAGATTGCCGACAGGGCCGCGGAGAACTATCGCCTGATGCGCGCGCGGGGAGTGACGGTGCGCAAGACGATTGACGTCTTTATCGGCACCTTCTGCGTTCAGCGGGGCTTTCAACTGCTGCACTTTGACCGGGATTTCGATCACATGGCGCCGTACATCGGGCTGGACGTTTGGAAACCCTGAGTCTTCGTGGAGCGTACCGGCGGCTTCTGCAATGGTCCGCTCTTCAGAGGGAGAGGATGCGCTTGAGGACGGCGGGCGTGAGTTCGCGGTACTCGTAGGCCGAGCGGCCAAGCAGACTCTTGAATTCGTCGCGGCGTGAGGAATCGGCAAATTCAAAGCCGAGCAGGGCGTGCCCAACGACTTCGCCGGTAAAGGTGTAGTTGAAGTAACAGATGTTGGCCATGCCCTGGATGTTGAGCAGGAGATCGCGCAGGGCGCCCGGCCGCTCCGGAAAATCGAAGGCAATGAAA
Organism: Candidatus Hydrogenedentota bacterium; assembly: GCA_016182645.1. Lineage (GTDB taxonomy): Bacteria > Hydrogenedentota > Hydrogenedentia > Hydrogenedentales > JACPGD01 > JACPGD01. The sequence goes on from JACPGD010000183.1 coordinate 1,768, forward strand.
TAGGGCAGGCGAAACAAGGGCGGTTCGTAATTGATGATGCGGAATTCGACGTCGGCCTGGGACGTGACGTCTTCGTGCGGCATCCGCAGTTCGGTCAGGCGCTGTTCGAGCAGGGCGAGCGCGAGGGGCGTCGCCTCGAAACCGATCACCGGCCACGCGGTCCTCTCGTCCACCTTGCCGTATTGGACTTCGATGATGTTGATGCCCTCGGGCACGTTCTCCAGCAGGTGCAGCAGCGTGCCAGGCGACTCATCGATTTGGAACCGGTAATAGCGTTGGCGGGCGGCGCCGATGCCGGCGTGGCGCGAGATCCAGGCCAGTTTCTCGAAGTCGAGGTTGGCGCCCGCGAGTATAACCACGGCCCGTTTCCCCGCCGTCTTTCCGGCTTGCTTCAGCAGTCCCGCCAGTCCCATCGCCCCCGCGGGCTCCGCCACGCAGCGCCGCTTTTCCCAGAGCAACTCAATGGCGGCACAGACTTCCTCGTTGGTGACCAACACAAATTCGTCGATGAGTTCCGCGCATAGTGGGTAGGTCAAGTCGCCGGCACGCTTTACCGCCGTGCCGTCGCAGAAGACGTCCACATGCTCCAGTGTGACCGGCCCGCCCACCTTCACCGCCGCGGTCATGGAGGCTTGATCGACGCCCTCGACACCCACGATGTGGATGCCGGGATAGTAGGCTTTGAGCCAGCACGCCACCGCCGCCGCCATTCCCCCGCCGCCGATCTGCAGGTAGGCCACATCGAACGGGCCGAGGCCCGACATCACGATTTCATCGGCCAGCGTGCCCTGTCCACCCATCGTGCCGAGGTCGTCATAGGCGTGCACGTAGACACTGCCGCTCTCCCGCGAATACGTGAGTGCTTCCGCCGCCGCGGCATCGTAGGTGTCGCCCACGAGCACCACCTCGACCGCCTCCCCCCCGTGCAGACGCACCGACTGCTGTTTCAGGCGCGGCGTCGAGATCGGCATGTAAATCGTGGCGAGCACGCCCAAGTGCCGCGCGGCCAGCGCCACCCCCTGCGCATGGTTGCCCGCCGACGCGCACACCACGCCCCGTTCGCGTTCTTCCGGCGTCAGCAGCGCCATCCGATTATACGCTCCGCGCCATTTGTACGAATAGATCGGCGACAGATCCTCGCGCTTCAAGAACACCGCCTCCGCCGGCGGCAACTCGAG
>JACPGD010000201.1 GCA_016182645.1 Candidatus Hydrogenedentota bacterium
CGTGCTCATCTGGTTTTCCGCGGGGCCGTGCGTGTTGCTCTTCGCGGTCATCGAGTGGATGAAGCAGAAATCGTCCACCAATTCCGCTAGGTGCGGTAAAAGGTCGGAGACATACTTGCCACTCTGACCGCGCGGCTTGAACACCCACGGGCTCTTCTGGAGTGTACCTTGTTCCCCCTGAAATGTGATGAGCTTGTCCGCACCGGGCATGGGGTGGTCATGATACTTGATCAATTCTGGCTTGTAGTCCCAGGAATCCAGATGGCTGCACGCGCCGGAACAGAAGACCATCAGCACGTTTTTCGCCCGCGCGGGAAACTGTGGCGCGCGCGTTGCGAGCGGTGACTCGGGTCGGATGACGGGGCGAAACGGCGCGTCATCCACCTTCGCCGAAGCGAGCTTCCCCTGCGCCGCGAGGAGCGCGGAAAACGCAATGCCCGCCAGCCCGCTGGCCGTGTGGCCGAGAAACGTGCGGCGATTGAGCAGCGGTGTCGTAGTCACCTGTATTAGTCCCTCCCTCGGTGACGCCAACAACTCCTGACGCGATCCTTCATGACCAACACACAGCCTCTCCACTGTTCGTGCGCGATCTCACGCAGCCCATCCATGATCCGCCTATGAATTGACAATTCATTTGGCTGGCGCAAGGTGACTATTAGCAGACCGAAGTGGTCATTATTGCGATATTTCATGAAATCAAGATCCGTCGTTATGAAAAGCCGCCCCTCCCTTTGAGCAACATCCCCTTTATGCTCAGTCGCCCGGACATCGAGCACATCATGCCCAAGCTTGACTAGTGTCTCCACCGTCAAGCTTGGCACGTTCTCATCGACCATGATCTTCATTGTGGCTGTGGCACAACTTCAAAGGGCGTTACCTGTTCCTCCGCCAGCGCTGCTCCGTACTCCATGCACGCCAATAGGTCTTCCCGTTCGAGAGACGGATAAGCCCTGAGCAGAGTCTCCACGGAGTCTTCGTTTGCCATCATCCTCAGCAATTGATGCACGGGGATCCTTGTGCCACGGACGCAGGCCTGCCCGTGGCAGATTTCAGGGTCAATTGAAATGCGTTCATACATGTCGAGCACTCCATCTAATTCAAATACAAGAATTCACTGGCATTATACAACGCCCGGCAGAGGACGGACAGACCATGGTCCTGGATCAACTGGTTTGATGCATGCAACTCAACGGCGTCTGGCACGCGGCTGAAGGCGAGGGCGAAGGCGCGCTGGATCTTGGTGTCGAGATCATCGCCCGCTTCCTGTTTGACGCGGTGGGCGAAGAGTTCCGACTGTTGTAGCATGAAGGGACTGTTGAGCAGGTTGAGCGCCTGGAGCGGCGTGGTGGACGTGTTGCGGCGCGGGGCGGTCTGGCCGCCATCGGGACAGTCGAAAATGCCGAAGGTAACGTCCTGCTGCGAACGCGGTTTGTACTGGTAGACCATGCGCCGCCACTCGTCCGCGGCGAAAGCGGTTTTCGGTGTGTAGACGCGGACGTAGTTGTCGTTTGGCTCGAAGACATGGTAGCCAGGGCCACCCATGCGCGGGTCGAGCACCCCGCTCACGGCGAGGATGCTGTCGCGGATGGGTTCGGCCTCGAGGCGACGCGGCGGAAAGCGCCAGAGCCATTCGCAGTTTGCGTCGGCAGCCAGGCATTCAGCCCGGGGCGCGCTAGATTGCCGGTAGGTGTTCGAGAGCAGGATCAGGCGGTGGATAGGCTTCATGTGCCAGCCGTTGGCCATGAATTCGGCGGCGAGCCAGTCCAACAGTTCCGGATGCGTTGGGCGCGCGCCCATCGCGCCGAAATCACTGGGCGTGGCAACAATTCCGCGGCCAAAGTGGTGCTGCCATATCCGGTTCACGAGCACGCGCGCCGTCAGCGGGTTCTGTTCAGAGGCCAGCCAATCGCCCAGGGACTTTCGGCGCTCCCCTTCCGGCGTCGCCGGATCCACGGCCAACGCCGGACGCACATAACGCGGTCCGGCGGGCGCCACGGCCTGGCGCTCCTGCATCGGATCGCCACGGTAGAGCAGGTGTGTCGCTTCCGGCTGCTTGAAGCGGCCCGCATAGATGCGCGGAAAGGATGTCAGGTCTTTGATGCGTGCCTGCGCATCGTCGCGCTGTTTCAACAACTGCTCCAGTGCGTTCTTCTGCTCCAACGTTGACGCGGTGTAAGGATCAGCCGACTTCGTGTCCTTCTCATAGGGACGCCGATCCCAGGACGTGGCCACCAATTGCCACTTGGCCGGTGATTCCGCCACTTCAAGGGCATAACGCAGCGGCAGCCGGTCTTTGAACTTCCCTTCCCGGTCGCGTCCCCAGACGATGGTGTCGATGAATTGCGCCTCGCGCAGTTCGATCTCCACCCAAGCGGGTACTGGCTTGGCCGGAATCCAACTGTGATCATTGCCGTAGTTGCCGTCGTTCAGGTGCACTGTTTTGTGCTTCTCGTTATCGGCAATTTCGCTGCTGGCACTCGCCTTCGCGCCGCGCTCGGCCAGCGCCACATTCTCCGCCGAGTCACCAGCATTCCAGACCTCCAACTCGTCAATGCACGGCTCTATATCGCTGGTGGCAAAGATGGTGAAGCGCACATAACGCGCCTTGAGCGCGGGAAAACGCTCAACATTCTTCTCCGCCTGCACCGCCGCGCGTCCCGCCGTGGACCGCCCGTCTTTTACGTCCTTTTGGTCCTTTTCGTCCTTTCCAACCGCCAGCACCGCGACCGTGACCCCATCCACCCCCGCCTCGGGCAAGAACTGCGCCAGTTTCCGCTCGATTTGCGCCAGTTCCCCCTCCGCTATCTTGGCCTTCGCCAGGCGCTCCTCCGCATCAGGCGGGCGCAGTTCGCGTTCGCCATGCTCAACGCCCTCGACCATGGCGCGCAGGCCGTAATAGTCGCGCATACTGATCGGATCAAACTTATGGTTGTGGCACTTCGCGCAGCCGACCGTGAGCCCGAGAAAGGCGCTGCCGATGGTCGAGACCATGTCGTGCAGTTCCGCGTCGCGCTGGTTCTTCGTCAAGACGATGTCTGGGCTTTTCACCTCGTCCCACGGGCCGCCGACGAGAAAGCCCGTGGCCGCATCCATACCCAGCGCGTCACCGGCCAGTTGCTCGCGGATGAACTGGGTGTAGGGTTTGTCTTCATTCAGTGACTGGATGACGTAGTCTCGGTAGGGCCAGGCGTTGTTGCGGGGCGTGTTCGTCTCAAAGCCATTGGTCTCGGCAAAGCGCACCACGTCGAGCCAGTGCCGCGCCCAGCGCTCGCCATAGTGAGGCGACGCCAGCACGCCGTCCACGAGTTTCTCATAGGCGGACAAACCCAGTACGTCCAAGTAGAGCCGCCGAATGAGCGTCCGGCGGTCCGCGGGAAGAGAAGACGCGAGACCCTTGGCCGCCAGCTTCGCCAGTACAAAGGCATCGGTGGCATTCGCGCACTGGGCTGCGTCCGCAGGCGGGACGGCTGGTTGAAGGACGGGCCGCAACGCCCACAGCTTCTCGTCCGACGCAATGCGCTTTTCCAGGAGTAGGTCCGCCTCCGCCCGCGTCGCTTCCAGCGTGGCGCCCGGCCACGGCGCGCCCGCCCGCACCCACGCTTCCAGCGCGGCCACCTCCGCGTCGCTCAGCTTCCTGCTGGGCGGCATGCGTAAGACGTCGTCTTCATACTTCACTGCGCGGACCAGCGGGCTGTCGTCCGGCTGCCCTGGCGCCAGCGCGGGACCGCCTTTCCCCCCCAGCAGCGCATTGGCGAGGGAGTCCAAGCGCAACCCCGATTTTTGTGTATTGGGGCCGTGGCACTTGACGCAGTTCGCTTCAAGGATTTCGCGCCCAGCGCTGCTTTCCGCGGTGGCCGAAGACGCGGCGAGGCACGCGGCCAGCGTGATCGAAAGGACACACCGCACCTCTCCCCATCTGGTAAAATCCATGTTGATGAAATCACCACTTCTCATGAGAGACCACGCCAGAGCGCCACTATACCATATCACCTCCAGGGACACATTCATTAGAGCCTGCGTGGCAAGAGATGCTTCGCTCCGTTCAACATTCGTGTTCGGTTAAGACCCCAGAACCGTTCGCACAATCCTCAATCTACGTTGAAGATTGGATAAAACTACCTAATGTCCGGCCTTAACCGAACACGAATGCTCCGCTCAGCATGGCCGAAAGTTCGGGTGTCTACCCTGCCCATCCCTGCCATCCCTGGTGTCCCTGTGGTCCCTGCGTGCCACGCAGAGCGGGCCTGGAGGGGGCGCCAGTTCGTGCCAGTGATCGATTCTTGCTACTATCATCATAAACACTGCGTAAGTCTTTGCGTGGAGACTGCAAGCCATGGCCAAGAAATCTGATTTCAAGATGAAGATCCGCGATGAGGCGCTGCGCAAGGTGAAAGGCCCCGCTGGCGGGGTGACGGGCAGCCGGGAATACCGGGACCGCGTGGAAAAGATGCGCAGCCAGATGCTGCAAAAGGCCGCCGAGGGAGGAGATTCCAAGGCCTCGCGGATTAAGAGCGAATTGAACTACCTGCTCAACAACTACCTGCCCAAATACGACGGTCGCATCGAAGGCTTAATCGACGAGTGGCGCCGCACAGGGGACCCTTCCTACGACCCGGGGATACGCCTGAAACTGCGCCGCGCCCGGCAGGAGCATGACAAGAACGCCACGCCCATCTAGCACCTAAAGGCCCATCGCTCCGAGCATTGCCCCAGCAACCTTGCCGCCATTTCTTATCGACCGAAGATGATGTCGATCCCTGCCAAGAGGAGATCAAGCATTTCTTCCGAGAGCTTGCCACTGCCTGCCACGAGGATTGACTTATGGCGTTAAGCGAGATCGCGGCCCGGAATGAGGCAACTCAGGACCTTGCGCCTCCATACCCGCACGGGCCGTCCTCTCGGCAGCGACGCCTTCCTCAGCAAAGTTGAAACCCTTCTGGGCAGCCGCATCAGACCGCTGCCGGCCGGACGCCAGAAAGGCTGGCGACGACCAAACGAGCAAGCGAAGGAGGAGAAGCAGCTTTTACTTTAAACGGTTACTGTCCCTGCTTAACGCGGCGAGCGCGGCACTGCTTGTATTGGATGGCCGGCATGTGAACACGTGGATTGGAAACGCGGCATGTGCATTGCGGTATGCTGTCGCAAAACGCGGGGGACATGTCATGCGTGTATCACTATGGTCTGTCGTGGAAATGGTGGCGGTGGCAGCGGTGCTTTCGGCCGGGGTGGCGTTTGCGCAAGCGCCATCGCCGGGGGCGCAGCAATGGCCTTCAACTCCTCCGGAGGGCTGCCCCTTTCCCGGATCCACGGAGTTGACGGGCATTCGCTTTACCGGTGTTCATAGCGACTACCATTGTGGCGACACGTGGTACCCGTCATGGGCACCGGACGGCAACCTGTACTCTCCTTGGACGGACGGCAAGACGGAAGGGGTGGGCGCTTTTTCGGGCAAAGGGGAGACCGCCGAAACGGGTCAGGCGGTGATGATTGGCGACGATCCGCTGCGGCTGAAGATTGCCAATACCGCGCCGGTGCAAATTGCGAGCGCGCTGCCGTACCTGGGGCGCTATCCCTGTGGAAGCCTGGTCCACAACGGCGTGTGGTATTACGGCACGTACTGCCTCGGGCCTTCGCCCAAAGTTAACCATGAGGGCATCGACTTTAACTGGCCCGTGCTCGGTCCCATGCCGGGCTTCCGCATCTCGACGGACTATGGCAAGACCTGGACCGCCTCCCCGCTGACGCCCGAGAAACCGCTGTTCCCCGAGCCAAAGGAATTCATGGGCCCGGTGAAGATGGGGGCGCCGCATTTTGTCGATTTCGGCCAGAACATGGAGCATTCGCCGGACGGCAAAGCCTACCTCGTGGGCATGGGCGCCGCGGACCAAGACGCGAAGCCGCGTTACGCCAACCTCAGTTGGATCACGGCGGACCAGGTTTATTTGGCGCGCGTCACGCCGGGCATCGAGAGCATCAATGATCTCTCGAAGTACGAGTTCTTCGCCGGCCACGACGCCGCCGGAAAGCCGGTGTGGAGCAATGATTTCGCGGCCATCCAGCCCTTGTTGGACTGGAACAACAACATGGGCTGCGCCACGGTCACCTACAACGCGCCGCTCAAGAAATATCTTATGTGCGTGACCGATGGCTGGCCGACGGCGGGCAAGATGCATTCCTATATTCTCGAAGCGGACACAATTACAGGACCGTGGCGGCTGGTGGTGTATATGAAGGACTTCGGGGAACAGGGCTACTTCCTGAACTTTCCGTCGAAATTCATCCGCGGCGATGGCAAAACGCTGTGGCTCTGCTACTCCGCGAATTTCGCCAACAACTGGAACGGCGTCGAGTTGAAAGTCAATCCCCCGGGCGGGCGCTATGGGCTGTGCCTGCATGAGGTGCAACTGCTTACGCCGGATACCCAGACACACAAGGGGTGAATGTGATGCGGCCGATATTCAAAGTCACTGCCATTTGCGTCTTGCTCGGGTGCGCCGCAAGGAGCCATGCTCAGGAAGACACCAGCGAATGGGCATCCCTATTTGCGGCCCCGCCGGATACGGCCAAGCCGTGGGTCTATTGGTGGTGGCTGGACAGCAACGTTTCCAAGGAAGGGATCACCAGGGACCTTGAGGAGATGAAGCGCCAGGAGATTGCCGGCGCGCTGATCTTCGACGCCGGGGAAGGCCACACCAGCCCGGTGGGCCCGCATTTCATGAGCACGGAATGGCTCGCCCTGTTCAAGCACGCGGTGCTCGAAGCGGAGCGAGTCGGTCTGCAACTTAGCTTCAATCTTTGCAGCGGCTGGGATGCGGGCGGCACGTGGGTCACTCCCGAGCATGCCATCAAGGGCCTGACGTGGAGCCGGACCAAGGCCAAAGGCCCCTCGAACTCCGCGAAGGAATTGCCGCAGCCGCCAGTGACGGATGGTTATTATAAGGACGTTGCCGTCTTGGCGTACGCCGTGCCGCATGACACAATCGCGCGGATGGAAAAGGCTTCGGTGAGCGTCATGGCCAGTTCCTGGTATCAGGACTATGCGCCCGGCCGCGTCACGGACCTCGATCCTTCGTCTCGCTGGATTTCCAACGGCGACAAACCGGGCATGGGACCGTCCGAGGCCAAACCGGAATATGTGCAGTTTGATTTTCCTGAGGCCTTTGCCGCCGCGGGAATCCACATCCTTCCTTATGCCGAGTGCGGGCCTCGCGACTGCCAAGTGCAGGCCAGCCAGGATGGCACGACCTTTCAAACGATTTGCCGCTTCAGGGTCGAGGAGCAAGAATCGGCAACGATTACGTTCGACGAGGTCAACGCCAAATCGTTTCGCCTCCTGATCACGTCATCGTATCCGTATAAGGATCAGGAAAACTGGAACGTGCAAATTAGCGAGCTCCAGTTACTGGCGAAAGGAGAAACACCGCAACCGCCGATTCCCGATGGATTGGATGTAAGCTCGGCGGTAGACCTTACGGATCGATTCGATACGACCGGGCGTCTGACTTGGGATGTCCCGCCGGGGACATGGTGGATATTCCGGTTCGGCGAGACCATTCACGGTAAGTACGAGAACTACAGGAAGACCAAGTGCGCGAGCCGCGGCGCCCAGGGATATGAAATTGACTTCTACAGCCGCGGCGCGCTCGACTTGCACTTCGCCGAAACGGCGGGCAAAGTCGTGGCTGAAGCCGGCAACCTGGCTGGCAAGACGCTCGCCTACTTCCATGACGACAGTTGGGAGTGCGCCGAACCGAACTGGACCCCACGCATGCGCGAGGAGTTTGTGCGGCGGCGCGGATACGACCCGCTACCTTATCTGCCCGCGCTGACGGCACAGACCGTGGGCGGCGCCGAACTCACGACGCGCTTCCTGCGCGATTTCCACCGGACCACCGCCGACCTCATGGCCGAAAACCACTACGGGCGGATGCGTGAGTTGTCCCAAAAGTCGGGTATCGGCATCCACAGTGAAGCCGGGGGGCCGTTCTACGTTGCCACGATGGACCCGTTGATGAATCTGGGCCGTGATGACATTCCGATGGGGGAGTACTGGATTCGGCGGTCGGAACCCTCCGGAAACATCTGGTTTGTCGACCAATACAGCCAGTGCGACTCGGTGAAGCAGGCAGCCACCGCCGCGCATATCTACGGGAAGAGACTCTGCCAGGCCGAGGCATTCACCAATATGGGGCGCAACTGGGAAGAGGCGCCGTTTATGCTCAAAGACATCGCTGATCGTGCCTTCTGCTCAGGACTCACCCGCAACATGTTGTGCTTTTACGTGCACCAACCGTATCTCGACGTCAAACCGGGACACCAATGGCCCGAAGCCGGCACCCACTTCGATCGCAACATAACGTGGTGGAACCAAATGCACGCTTTCACCGCGTATCTTTCCCGATGCCAATTCCTGTTGCAACAGGGATTGTTCGTGGCCGATGTCTGTTATTTCGCAGGCGATGACGCAGGGGGCTACGTGCCTGCAAAGACCCACATGGACCCGCCCCTGCCGACTGGATACGACTGCGACACCGTCAATGGCGAAGTGCTCATGACCCGGTTGTCGGTCCGGGAGGGTCGGCTGGTCTTGCCCGACGGAATGAGCTACCGGCTACTCGTCCTCCCGCATCGGGATAGCATGACACCCGAAGCCTTGGTCAAGATTGCGGCGCTGGTTGAGTCCGGCGCGACCATATTAGGCCCGAAACCGGTTCGATCCTCCAGCCTGACAGACTACCCGAAATGTGATGAAGCGGTGAAAACATTGGCCGGCGAGGTCTGGGGATCCTGCGACGGCCAGGCCGTCAAAGAGCATGCCTACGGCAAGGGACGCATCATCTGGGGCAGGACGCTACAGGAAATCCTGAACACGGAAGGAATCCAGTCAGACTTCGCTTTCGCGAGCGCCCAGCCGGATGCAAGTCTGGATTACATCCACCGGCGTGCCGGCGAGACCGACGTCTACTTCGTTTCCAACCAGCAGGACCGTGACGAACAAGCGGTCTGCACCTTCCGCGTGAACGGCCGTCAGCCGGAGCTATGGGACGCGTTGACTGGAAACATCCAGGCGGCCGGCGCATTTACCCAGACAGAAGACGGACGAACGGAGTTGCCGCTTCAATTCGCGCCACGTGGATCCCTTTTCGTCGTTTTTCGGAAACCAATCGCGCCGGTGGAGAATGGGGCTGCCGAGAGCAATGCCTTGAAACTGATGACGCTGATGGACATCAAGGGACCATGGACCGTCGGCTTTGATTCTAAATGGGGTGGCCCGGAATCGGTCGAATTCACGGAATTGATCGACTGGACAAAGCGGCCCGAGGACGGCATCAAGTACTACGCCGGAAAGGCCACCTATCGAATCAATTTCGACTTGCCGGAACCGGCGAGGGCGCACCCTGCGCGGCTGTTCCTGGACCTCGGCGAACTGCACCACCTCGCTGAAGTCCGCCTGAACGGGAAAGACCTGGGTGTTCTGTGGACGAAGCCGTTTCGAGTCGAAATCACCGAGGCGGTCAAGACGGGCATAAACCAACTTGAAATCGACATCATTAACTTATGGCCCAACCGCCTGATCGGCGACAGCAAACTGCCCCCCGAACAGCGCTACACCAAAACCAACGTCCAAAAATTCTACACCGGCGAACACGCCCTGCTGGAGTCCGGCCTCATCGGCCCTGTGGTGCTGCAGTCGGGCGAAGCATCGCAATGAGCTTGTCAGCCGTACGTCGCGGCTGGTGTGGCAGGTAATTCTCCCGCGGAAGCGGCGTCATCTGCGGTTGAATCGCTGTTCTTAGGTTGATGCGCCCCAGCCAGCCAGATATGCTATGAACTGTTGCGAGGTGCCGGTTCACCTCGGTGCGTGTGCCGAAAGGACATTGCGCCGTGGGCTGGAGAGGTCAGTGCGAAATCCTCTCTGGTCCTGGGCTTAAACGGGGACAGTAACCCTGCGGTCGTTGCCCTGGCTCGGTCAGAGACCAGCCAGAACATGGCGTCAAACGTGATCGCACCCCGGATGGGGAAAGTCAGGACCCGCGCCTACATACCCGCACTGGCCGTCCTCTCGGCAGCAACGCCTTTCTCAGCAGAGTTGAAGCCCTTCTGGGCCGCCGCATCAGATCGCTGCCGGCCGAACGTCAAAAAAAAGGCTAGCAACGGCCAAACGAGCGAGCGAAGGAGGAGAAGCAACTTTCGCTTTAAATGGCTACTGACCCTGTTTAACCCAGGAATGCTGCGCGCCTGGAGCGGCCTGATACACCGTCACAAACACCAAGGGTCATGAAATGATGGCCTCCGCTAATTCGGAAGGGCCCGGTATTCCAGGAGAAGCGATCCGGGAGCCTCGCCAATGTTCAGCGCGACACCACGCAGCTCGGGGCCTTTCATCGTCTTGCCCGGTTGGGTCGAGTAGCCCGGGGATAGGACCACTTCATAGTTTACCTCAGCATCGAGTTCTCGGAGCGCGCACGTAAACTCTGTGTCCTTGGATTGGTGCCTGCGAAAGGCGAGGATCATCCCGTCGCGTTCGGTCGGCCGGTGATATTGAAGCACGCACCAGTCGTTCGGACTCGTTGTGACGTCCGTTAACGCGTACAGATTGCCAAAGTAGTATTTGCGGATGCGCTTGCCCTCCGCGATGGCGGCGCGGAGCAATTCGCGGGGGTACGCATCAGGCCGGGTGTCTTCGCAGAACGAGATACCCGCGTTGAACCCGCTGCGGAAGCAATAGGGATCGGCGCCCATCTGCCCGCTGACGCTAAACGGCACATACCGGCCCAACCCGGCTGTCATGACCTGGTTCTGCAGCGCCGCCTGATGCAGGTCCTTGTTCATAAGAGGGCCGATGGTGGCATCCGTGCGCCATAGCGGGATGGCCCGGGTGCACAACTCCAAATCGATTCGGCCGCCGCCGGAGGCGCAGTTGTCGATGGCGATGTCCGGATGGGCGGCCCGCAGGTCGTCCCACCAGCGGTACAGACCTTCCACGTATCGGATCTCCGCCATGCCTGTGCGATCAGGACCAGCCGCGGCATCGAGCTTGCGCCACAGGGGCGTGTAAGAGACCGCGTTGTCGATACGCACCCAGCTCAGTCCATAATCGTCTATCAGGCCGCCAATGTAGTCCGTAATGTATTGCCGCGCTGCCGGGACCGCGAGGTTGAACATGCCCCACCCGCCGCTGTCAGGCAACACCACCCATTCGGGATGTTCGAGCGGCATGAGCGTCCCCGGACAGATGCGCTCCGGTTCAAACCACATCAGGAATTGCAGCCCCGCGCGGTGTACAGCTTCAGCAATGGGCATCAGTCCGTTTGGAAAGCGCTTCGTGTTGAAGCCGCGCTCCACCGGCAACACGTAGTTGCCCACCGTGGGAAAATTATCTTTGCCGTAATAGGCGTCATACCAGAAGCATTCGAAGCCCAGGTCTTTGCCCGCGTTCAGGTGCTCCAATGCCGTGGCCTCCGTGCACTGATCCATTTCGTAGAAGGCCGTGCTGAGATGGGCAATCGGCGGGACAACGACTTCGCCCCGCACCCGGGGCAGGATATGGCGCAGCATCGTGCCGCGCCAGAGGTTGTACGCGCGCGCTTCATCGTCCCCGGACCATCGCATGAGCAAAATGCGCGGCGTACGTATCGATTCGCCCGGATGCAGCGCGAGGTGTAGATCCCGCATTCCGGCCTGCAACACAACGCTTCCGTCGCGGTGCTCAACGGCGGCGGTCCATTGGCCGGTCCAGCCAATGCCCACCACGGCGCCGCCGCCGTTCCACTGCACGTTGAAAAAGGGGCAGGCGCCGGATGACGAGCGGCCGGCGTTTGGCGCGAAGGCATGAGGCTCGCCCGGGGAAACAAGCTGACTGAAAGGCATCCAGTCATCCACGCCCCCCGTGCTGCGCAGGCTATGGAAGGTCACGGAGGCGCCGGCCTCGCACGCAAAAGCTGTGTCCAACGCGAGTACCTGTTCCAGGATCGGCGTGTCCACGGCGCCCTTGTTGGTAAAATAAACCGTCCAATCGACCCCGGGACTGTCCGTAAACACAGTGACCACCGCGCGCACCTCGAGTCCCGTGGCCGGATCGGTGAAGATCAGAGATCGTCGATGTTGTTCCGCGAGGGTCTCGACTTCGACCCGGCACTCCCACGACGGCAGCAGCTCGAGCGACGGGCGCCCACCGTAGACAAACGAAAACGGGCACGTGACTGTCGGTTC
>JACPGD010000202.1 GCA_016182645.1 Candidatus Hydrogenedentota bacterium
TCCAGGTGTCGGCCCCTTTGACCTTGCGCAGCCCCCACACCTTCGAGTCATCCTCGTACTCGCCGGAACCGCCGTAGTAGGCAATATACAAATCGCCATTGTCCAACTGTGTAATCGTGCACGGGTGCTTGTATTCCCCCGGCACTTCGTTGCCAATCACCCGCTCGACCGTGATGTCGTCCGCGGCGAAAACGCAGACTGCGGCAAACAGCGCGAACATTGCTGTCATACAATTTCTCATTGCAGTGTCCTCCGCCACGTTGCATTAAAGAGACAACGATCCACCATCCCTTTCGAGAATCCCGCGTTGGATCTCTTCCACAATTGCTCTGGCCGCCTCGGCTCGAACGTTACTATCTCTGATGGGCCGGCCTACCACCAGGTAATCCGCCCCGTCCTTGATGGCGGCAGAAGGCGTTGAAGGCCGCTTGTGGTCCGCCAGCCCTTTGCCCGCCGGGCGAATCCCCGGGCAGACAAGAAGTGCTTCCGAACCATCCCCGGGCAGACAAGAAGTGCTTCCGAACCGAGTTTCTGACGAAGCATTCTCGCGTCTTGGCCTGAAGCGATGACGCCGTCACAACCGCAATTCATGGACACTTCCGCGCGCCAAAGTACATACTCATCTTTGGAAGAGAACCGTTTGCCGTCGCCTACCAACATCAGATCCCTGAGGTCTTGTTCATTCACGCTGGTGAGCAATGTAATCTGGAGAATTTTAAGGTGGGAGCCCTTGGCAGCATGGGCAGCTCTCGCCGTGGCATGGTTCCCATGTATGGTTAAGAAATCCACCCCCATATGGGCCACTTGCTTGACCGTACGGCTGATGGTCTCTTCAATGTCGTCAATTTTCAGATCCAGGAATACACGCTTTTTCCGCTTGAGCAAGTCTTTGACCACACCCCAACCTTCGGAAACGAACAGCTCCAAGCCCACTTTGTAGAAGGACACGACGTCTTCCAATTCGTCCACTAAGTTCAAGGCGTCTTGGGCATTGTTATAATCTAATGCAACGATAAGCCTTTCAGAAGGCGCAAGTTCTGTCATCCGGTTCGACTCTCCCTATTGTCTCTGACTTTGTAGCCGCCCAGCACACGATGTCCTCCCCTGAATTGCGGCGCAGAAGACACCTCTCTTCCTACAAGACATTTTGATGGGGACTTCATCCAGTCACCTTGTTGGACACCAAGAGGCCACTTCGCGTTTCAAGTCACGAGGGTCACTCACAGAGGGGGGAACTCAAGAGAAGTATATTGCGGATTACGCAAGAAACATGCAAGTCTTGACCGTTCGCCTGCAATGCCGAGTGCGCCCAGTCCTCGCCCCGCTCAATATTCGCCGTCGCCGGTTTCTTCTTCAAAGTGTTTGATCTGAATGCCGACGGGGCCCGCTTCAAGGCGCTGCTCCGCATTCTGAGCGAAGGGGCGGACGATGGTGGCGTAGGTGATCCAGCCGAGGACGATGATGGCGCAGATCGTTCCCCAAGCGATGAATTCGGTCATCCAGGCGGGTTGGGGGACGCGGTCCATGATGGAGGAGACGGTGTGTTCGCGCGGGGCGACAGCGTGCTGGCGCCGGTGGGTGGCCGCGCGGAACTGGTCGAGGAAAGGCTCGGGGGCGAGGTCGAGCAGTTGGCAGTAGGAATTGAGGAAACCGGCGGAATAGGTGAAGGTGGGCAGATGATCCAGCGCGCCCTCTTCCATGGCGCGAATATATTCGACGGGAACATGGATATGCTCGTGTACCTGGGCAAGCGTCAAACCAAGCTTCTCGCGGCGAGCGCGAAGCAATTGGCCTGGAAACGCTTTGCTCATCCCTAGGTCATCCCCTGCGTTGTTGCGCTGACGAGAATCTCGCGCGCCTTGCTGCCCGTGTGTGGTCCCACAATCCCTTTGAGTTCCATCATGTCGATTAATCGCGCGGCCCGAGTATACCCGACACGCAGGCGCCGTTGCACCATCGAAATCGACGCCTGTCCTGTTTCGAGCACCACCTGGACCGCCTCATCAAAGAGCGGGTCGTCCTCCTCCACCAATTCAGTCAATTTGTCTTTGCTCTTGCCGAAGTTCTCGATCTCGTCGCGGTACTGCGGCGGCGCCTGCGTCTTCAGGTAGGCGATGAGAGAATTCATTTCATCATCGCTGACGAAGGCGCCCTGAATGCGCCACGGTTTCGATTGGCCGGCCGGCAGGTAAAGCATGTCCCCCATGCCGATAAGCCGCTCCGCGCCGATTTCGTCGAGGATGCAGCGTGAATCGACCCGTGAGGAGACCTGGAACGAGATACGAGCCGGGAAATTGGCCTTGATGACACCGGTGAGCACATCCACCGACGGCCGTTGCGTGGCGATGACCAGATGGATGCCCACCGCTCGTGCTAATTGTGCCAAACGGGCAATGGCGTCTTCAACCTCCGCGCGCGCCAGCATCATCAGGTCCGCCAGTTCGTCAATGATGCAGACGATGTAGGGGAGCTTGCGGATCACGCTCACTTGGTGCGTGTCACTGCCATCCTCTTCCCCCGCCATCTCGATTTCGCCGTTTTCGACACTCTGGTTGTAAATGTCAATATTGCGGACGCGCAGATCGGCAAAGAGGCGATAGCGCTCTTCCATCTCCGTAATGAGCCAGCTCAGCGCCGAGGCGGCTTTCTTCGGGTCAGTGACAACGGGCGTGATTAGGTGGGGGATGTCGTTGAAGATAGACAACTCGACCATCTTCGGATCGATCAACATGAGTTGTAATTCATCGGGGGTCTTCGAGAAGAGCAGGCTCGCCATGAGCGCTTTCACACACACCGTCTTGCCGGCCCCGGTGGCCCCGGCCACGAGCAGGTGCGGCATCGCCGCCAGGTCAGCAATTTGCACTTCGCCGGCAATGTCTTTGCCCAGCGCCAGGTTCAGCTTCCCTTTGCCCCGCTGGAACACATGGCTCTCCAGCAATTCACGCAGCAGGACCTGGTCTCGTTCCAGGTTGGGCACTTCAATGCCGACTCGTCCCTTCCCGGGAATCGGCGCTTCCACCCGCACGCGGTGCGCTTTCAGGGCCAAGGCCACGTCGTCGGCCAGCGAGAGGAATCGGCTCACTTTGATCCCGGGGGCCGGCTCAAGTTCGAAACGCGTGATCGTTGGCCCGCGCGTGACATCGGTTACCCGTGCTTCGATGCCGAACGTTTGCAGGGTTTCCTCCAGCAACACGCTCGTACCGCGCAGCTTCTCATCCAGATTCGGGATAATCCGTTCTTCCGGCTCGTCCAGAATATCGAGCGAAGGTTTCGCATAACGCTTGGGGTACTCGTAATCGTCCGGCAACTCCTCCATTTCCAGGCCCTTCCGGCGGGGGCGTGGCGTGCTGCGCCGTTGGGGGTTGCCGTTGCCCGCACGGCCGCCATTGTTTGAAGCGCGGGCCGGGGTCATGCCGGGAAGGTATTCAGCGGACGAGGTCAGGAGATCATCGAACTCCACGTCGGGCTCTAGATCAACGGCCGAGACGAGGCCGTCCTCGCTTTCCCCATCCTCGAGCGAAAATTCTTCCTGGAGCGATTCCGGCATCGCTTCGAAGGGAGCGTCTTCCTCCTGTGCTGTTGCGCCGGGACGGTGTGACTTCACGCGGATGCGTTCCCGCGGCTCGGCCTCCGGCTCTAGCGCTTCCGGTTCGGAGGGGGGCGTTGTGCGGGCCTTGCCGCGCGCGGGTGTGCGCCCGATTTCCTCCTCCGCCTTGCGCAATTCAAGCAACGTGCGTTGTTTTGCCGCACGGAAACCCTGACGCTGTTCGGATCCCTGACGGTACCCGTCCCACATACGACGCGCGCCGAAGGACAAGGCGAGCGTGCCGCGGATCAAATGAACAAGCGTTCGCTGGAGGAAAATGAGGATGTGGATGAACAGGAAGTCTGTAGCGAGCAGGATTCCGATAATGGCCAGGGTGGCCCCGATGACATTGGAACCGATGACCCCGAAGTAGGTGACTAGGACTTTGTCAGCGAAGAAGCTGCCGATCGCGCCGCCGGCTTGGGCATTGGAACTGCCCACGCTGACGTTGACGTCGAGCAGGCCGGCCGCCGCGCCGGCCAGAATTAAGAGACCCATGAAGCGGGTCAACAGGCGGTCTATCGGGCGGTGGCTCAGCAGCATAAGGCCCCAGATAAACGTGAGACCGTAGGTGACATGGGCGGCATCGCCCACCGCCAGTATGAGGATATAGGCCACCACGCCGCCGGGCTTGCCGAGAAGGCTGGTGACCTGGTCCAGGCTATCCAGGGAAAGCCGGGCACCCACATCAACCGGAAGTTGAATGGTGGCAAGGGATAAGAACAGACAGGCGGTAAATCCCAGCACCGCCACGCCCGCTATCTCACATTTCCGCTCGGTAGGCATCTCCACCGCGTGCTTCACAAGTTTGCCGTTTCCCAGAGTGCGTGCCCGCCCTGATGGTGGAGCTATCGTAACAGAGATATTGTGGAGATGCAAGCGAAATATACGCTAGCGGCCACTAAATGTAGGAACCGAGAGCTTATCGCCCACAACGTTTAGCGCAATATCTATTTTCAACCCAAATATCAATAAAAATGGCTATTCTGAGATAATCCCTTTATTCAAGAAGAGGAATAGGCCTTCCTTACCCGGCGCCAGGATGTCGAGCCAGCCATTCTTGTCCACGTCCGCCGTCCAGAGGTAAATCCCGGTACCGCTGCACTGCCCAGCCACCCCAAAATCAATAGTGACCCGCTTTGGCTCCGGAGTGGCCAGGGAATAGTAGTAGAGGCCAACGGGGTCATGAGCGCCGGGGTCGCCGTCATTATGAGCGCGCCAGCGCTTGCCGGTAACGAGATCGAGGGTGCCGTCCTTATCCAAGTCGGCCAAGTGCGTTTCATGGAACTGGGAAAGGTTCGTTTCGATGACGTGCTTGGTCCAGGTGCGCTTGCCATCCGCGAGAGACCCTTGTTCACACCAGGAGAGGCCGTAATCATGTCCTTGGCCGACAATCAGGTCGTTCTTGCCGTCCTGGTTCATGTCATAGATTTGGATGGGGACGCTGGCGGCCGCGAAATCGAACTCCTGGTGCCACTCCCATTCCGCGCCAAAGGGATCGGCAGGACATTGCAGCCAGCCTTGCGCCGACACCAAGTCCCCACGGCCATCACCGTCCACGTCGCCATAGCCGAGACCATGTCCCTGCTTCACGGGCGAAATGTCGTAACGCTTGAACTGGCCCGTACCCTTCCCCGCCGCGTCGCGCTCTAGTTCAAAAATGACAAATGGATTGCCCGGAAGGTTCGGCACCGCTTCAACCACGCCATCGCCGTTCATGTCCCAGAAGCAGCCCCGCTCGATGTTGCCCACTTCGCCGATGTCGTGCGTCGTCCACAGGCCGCCGCCGCCCTTCGGGTTTTCGCGCCAACGCAAGGTCTTGCCGAACCAGCCGCCTGTCACAATGTCGAGATACCCATCGCCATTCACATCTAGCGGGTAGTCGGAGAAATCGTCGTAGTACTCGCTGACGTACTCGATGTCGCAGATCTTGATGGGCGCCTCGAAGGCCGGCCCGGCATACCACACCCCGCCGCTGACCAAATCAAGGTTGCCGTCATTGTTCACGTCAAAGATCGAGCACGCCTCATAGGTCGTCGTGCCAATCTTGTGGCGCTCCCAACTCAGAGAGGGTGCAGCGAGGGCATTGGAAGTAATGCACGAAGCGATCACGGATATACTGACGATGGCAGTGGATTTCATGTCGGCTTTCCCATGGGGCGAGCTTGCACCGGTGCTTGGTCTGACGCGACTACGATATGTGGCAAGCTTTGCCAAATGCAAACATCGCCTCAAGTTTTTCACGTCAGGAAACAGGCCACTGATTCTGAAGCTATACAGAGGATTCGACTGAGTGGCCCCGTCGATCAACCCCCGGTTCAGTATCCTTCATAAACTTCGCGCCGATGTCTCACCTTAACCGCATGGACCATCAACACGTCGTCCCGTATCTCATAAATGATACGGTAAGTACCCTGACGAATTCTGTAGAGATTCTGGCCGGACAACTTTGATAGCCGACTGGCGTGGGTCCTTGGCCGACGCTCGAACTTTAACCACAATCCGCTGTCGATCCCGCTTTGGGACTGCCTCGATCTCCTTAATCGCTGAAGGCTTGATGAGGACGTTATAACTTGCCACAGTGCTTGAGTTCTTCTACGAAATCCTCGAAGCGAAGGGCCGGCTCATGTGCCCTTTCCCTGACTGCGGCAAGGTTCTCCGCATCCTCGGCGAGACTTTGCTGCACCGCCTCATTCACCAGGCCTGAGAGGGAGCAGTGCACCTCCGCAGCCTTTAACTGAAGGGCTTGGTGCAAGGCGGGGTCAAAAATATACTGTGTCCGGCGTTGCATTGGTCTTCACAGATTGAGATTACCTTCGCGAACGGGATCGCGTCAAGTGCCTGGAACATACTCACCCTTCGCATGGCACCCAAGCAGGGTGTCGCCGTAGCTACCTACACCACGCGCCGGTTCACGTCGATCATGGTGCGTGTCGAGCGGTCGGTCTCTGGAGTGTAACCCGGCAGCGGCTTGATCTGCTGGTGGTAGGCGTCGAGGAAGCTGGAGGCTTGAGGGAAGTAGTCGTTTTCCATTTCCGCCGGCGGCACGATCCAGTTGTTGGCGCCGATGACGCAGATGGGGGCGTCGAGATCGTCGAAGGCCATCTGGCCGATTTGTCCGGCGAGGGTGTGGAGGTAGCTGCCACGCTCGCAGGCGTCGCTGGCGAGGATCAACTTGCCTGTCTTCTTAAGGCTGCGCAGGACGGGCGCGTAGTCGAAGGGCACGAGGGTCTGGCCGTCGATGAGTTCGACGGAGATCCCGAACTCTTTTTCAAAACGCTGCGCCGCTTCGTGTGCGCGGTAGAGCGTCGCGCCGAAGGTGAGAATGGTGAGGCCGCTGCCTTCCTTCACGATGGCCGGCATGCCGAGCGGGACGGTGTAGTACTCGGCGGGCACTTCATCGTGGAAGATCTCGACCTGGTTGTAGAGGCGCTGGCTCTCGAAGAAGACCACAGGGTCATTGCCGCGCAGCGCCGACGCCATCAGCCCCTTCGCGCTGTAGGGCGTGGCGGGAAAGACGACCTTGAGGCCGGGAACGTGCGCGCATAGGGCGGTCCAGTCCTGCGAATGTTGCGCGCCATATTTGCTGCCGACGGACACGCGCAGCACGACGGGCATCTTGATGTAGCCGCCGGACATCGCCTGCCACTTGGGTAACTGATTGAAGACCTCGTCGCCCGCGCGGCCCATGAAGTCGCAGTACATCAGTTCGGCAATGGGCCGCCCGCCTTCGAGCGCGTAGCCCACGGCCGTACCGGCAATCGCACCTTCGGAAATGGGCGAGTTGAAGAGACGGTGATAGGGCAATGACTCGGTCAGCCCCTGGTACACGGCAAACGCGCCGCCCCAGTCACGGTTTTCTTCGCCATAGGCAATGACGCGCGAGTCGTTGTAGAAGTGGTGTAGGATCGATTCAAAGATCGCCTCGCCGTAGGTCACGGCCTTGGCTGGTTTGTGCGGCTTGCCGTTTTCGTCGAGGCTGCGCCGCGATTTCTTTGCGATGTTCTTGACGCGCGGGTTCTCCTCCATCGGGATGAGCACATCCGCGGGGCTTTCCAACCCGGGCAGATTCTCTTCGTCCTTGTCCGAGAACATCAAGCGCGACACACCCGCGTTTATCGTCAATTTCATGCGCGGCGACACGTCTTCACTCACCGCGAGTTGGCAGGCCTTCTTCACCTTGCGCGTCGCATAGGCGCGCACGGTTTCGAGCGTGCTTTCGGAGGCAATACCCGCGCCGATCAGCTTCTCGCCGAATTCGATGAGCGGGTCCACGGTGCGCCACAGTTCAATCTCCTCGCGCTCGCGGTACGACGATTGATCGCTCGGCGAATGGCCCGACTGGCGATAGCACAGCACGTCGAGCAGGATCGGCCCGCCGCCGTCCCGGATCAGATCCATCTTGCGCCGGTACGCATCGGCCAGCGCGAGCGGGTTGTTACCGTCCACCACTTCGGCGTGCATGTTCTGCGGGTTGAACGCCACGCCCGCGCGCGCGAGCCGCTCGAAGCCCGCCGTCTCGCCGATCGGCTGCCCGCCCATCCCATAAAAATTGTCCATGAAATTGAAAATGATCGGCAGGCCGCCGGCGTAGCCCTCGCCCCACAGATTGTTGTATTGCGCCATACTTGCGAAACCCATCGCCTCCCACACCGGCCCGCAGCCGGTCGAAGCGTCGCCGATGTTCGCCACGGTGATCCCCGGCTGCTTGCGCGCTTTCTTGTACAGCGCCGAGCCGGTGGCAATGTCCGCGCTCCCGCCGACAATCGCATTGTTCGGAAACACGCCAAACGGGATGAAGAAGGCGTGCATCGAACCGCCCATGCCGCGGTTGAAACCGGTCTCGCGGCCGAAAATTTCCGCAAGCAAACCGTAGAGCAGGAAATCGACGCCAACTTCTTCGTTTTCCGCTGTCTCCAGCAGCGCCTTGCCATTCCCCTTGCCCGACAGCGACAAGCCCTCCCAGTTCGCCTCGTGCGCCTGCACCACCTTCAGAATGACGCCGTCAAAATACGATTCCATGATTTGGAACAGCGGTTTCCCCGCCAGATCCTGCACGGCGCGCAGTCCCTTGGCCAGAATTTCGCCATGGCTGCGGTGGCTGCCGAAGATGTGGTCGTCCACGCCCAGGTGAAAGCACTCGCCCACCGCCGCGCCCTCTTGGCCGATGGACAGGTGCGCCGGCCCGGCGTGGTTGTACTCGATCCCCTCATACGCGCCG
>JACPGD010000053.1 GCA_016182645.1 Candidatus Hydrogenedentota bacterium
ATTCGCCGCGCGGCGCTGGGAGGCCATTTCCATGTGGCGCGCTTTTTGGGTCATGCCCGGAAAGCCGGACTGTGCCATGAAATAGCCGACGGCGCTCACCAGAAGCACCGCGGCGGCCAGCGCCAACCCGCGCCCGCCCTGAAAGGCACGACGGAGTTTGGCAAGTCGCGGGTTGCGTGGTTGAAGCGCGCGAAGAACATCGCGCTCGAAGCCCTCGGGCGCGGCCACTTCGGGCAAGCCGCGATACAAGTCGGCAACCCGTTTGTAGGTGTGCAACTCGCGCAGGCAATCGGAACAGTTGCTCAGGTGGGCTTCGATCGTGTCGCGCGTTTCGCTGTCCAACTCCTCGTCGAGCAGCGCGGCGAATTCTTCGCGGATGTCTTCACAGGTGGGCATGGCGGACCTAAATCAGGTGGTGGTATCGCAGGCAATCGCGCAGGCGTTTGCGGGCCTGGTTCAGACGGGATTTGACGGTGCCGCGCGGGACGCCGATAGAGATGGCGATGTCTTCGTAGCTCATGTCGTCGAAGGTGCGCAACACAAAGGCCATGCGGTACGCATCGGGCAGGCCGTCGAGACATTGGCGCAAGCCCTCGTCCAGTTCACGGCGCTGGGCGATGGTGCGGGGACAGTCGTTGCTGCTGAGGGCGCTCACGCGGCCGGGCGCGGTTGTTTCGAGGGCCTCGAGGGACGTGCCGCGGTTGCGTCCTTTGCGCTGCTGGTCCCGCAGCCGATTGCGCGCGAGATTCGAGGCGATGCTGTAGAGCCAGGTGTAGACCTGGGCGTGGCCGCGGAAAGTGTGGATACCGCGGTACGCGCGGATGAACACTTCCTGGGCGATATCGCGGGCGTCTTCGTGGTCGCCGAGATAGCGATAGACCACGCGGTAGATGCGGTCCTTGTAGCGGCGGACCAGTTCCTCGAAGGCGGACAGATCGCCGCTCCGAAACCCTTCCACCAGTCCCGCATCAGGACTATCCGCTACATCCTTGAGGAGGACCACGGCCACCACTCCAACACGCTTGTCTCTTCAGACGCCAAAAATCCGCAAATGTTCCTGCTCCTATTCTATCGCGCTTCTGGCCGGAAGTGAAAGTGGGGCGGGACGCGCGTCCATGGAAGCAGCACGCCCAACCCCATAAATACGATGGACGAGATGGACGAGGTGGACACGACAAGACAAGGCGCCAGTTTTCGTGTAATCCTCGGTTTTGTTGAATTGTTCCGGGGTTGCCACGTATGATCCGGCCCGTTGTCGCACGGTTGTGCGGAACGGAATTAAATCGCAAACGTGAACATGGAGGGGATTGGGTATGAGCAAGTATGGATGGATGGGATGTTGCGCGGTCCTGGTTCTGGCCCTGGCATTCACCGGCTGTGCCACGACGCAGTCACAAGCCAAGATGACACCGGAAGAACAGGTTTCGGCGGCCGTGACCAAGTGGAAAGACGGCGTGTTGAGTAAGGATGTACCGACGATGATGGTTTCCTACTCCGAGCACTTCACGCACCCGGAATTGGGCGATAAGGCCGGCGTGCAAAGTTATCTGGACGAAGCCAAGGCCGCGGGGTATCTTGAAGGCATCGAAGTGGACACGACCAGGGCGAAGATCGAGGTCGATGGGGAGAAGGCCGTGGTTTATCCCATCGACATCAACGGCTCCTTCGGTTCCATTGTGTATGAATTGTCCTTTACGAAGGAAGGCGACGCCTGGATGATCACGGGGACGAGCGCCTCGGGCGTCTAGGTTCAACCTTGCACAAAACAGCACGGCCGGAGCAGCACCTGCTTCGGCCTTTCCTGTTTCACCTCGAACGGAGCACACCATGAGCACCTTAGACGGCGCCCTGAAGTATGCAAGCGGGCATGAAGCGGCTTTCCTGGCGGAGTACCAGGAATTCCTGCGCATCCCGAGCATTTCGACGTTACCGGAGAACAAAGCGGACGTGCAGCGCGCCGCGGAGTGGGTGGCCGGTCAACTGAAGCGACTGAAGATGGACCACGTCGAACTCTTTCCCACCGGCGGCCATCCCATCCTCTACGGTGAGTGCTTGAAGGCGCCGGGCCAGCCGACCGTGTTGGTTTACGGACACTACGACGTGCAGCCGGTGGACCCCGTCGGCGAATGGGAGTCAGACCCGTTCGGCGCGGAGGTGCGGGGCGACTACATCTATGCGCGCGGCGCTTCCGATATGAAGGGCCAGATCTTTGCCCAGTTGAAGGCGATGGAATCGCTGCTTCAAGCCGGCGCATATCCGGTCAACGTGAAATACCTGCTGGAAGGCGAAGAAGAAATTGGCTCGGTGCATCTGCCGGAGTTCATCGATGCGCACCGCGATTTGCTCCGTTGCGACGTGGTCTTGAACTGCGATGCGGGCATCCATGCGCCGGACCAGCCCGCGATCACGTATTCCCTGCGTGGCCTGGCGTACTTTGAACTGGAAGTGCGCACAGCAAAAAGAGACTTGCACAGCGGGCTGTTCGGCGGCTCGGTGCGGAACCCCATTCATGTACTCTGCGAGTTGATTACGGGTATGCACGATACGCGGGGGCGCGTGACGCTGCCGGGCTTTTACGACAAGGTGCGCCCGCTCGACGACGAAGAGCGCGCCTTGTTGCAGCAGGTACCCTATACCGATACGCAGTGGCTCGAACTGACCGGCGCGGACATGCTGTATGGTGAGGCGGGCTATTCGTCGATTGAACGCATTGGCGCGCGGCCCACGCTCGACGTGAACGGTATCTGGGGCGGTTTCACGGGGGAAGGCGCGAAGACGGTGCTGCCCGCGAAGGCCACGGCGAAACTCTCGACGCGACTGGTGGCGGACCAGGACTTGCATGCGGTGGAAGGACAACTGCGTGAATACATTCAAACGCACCTCCCCGAGGGCGTGCAATGGGAATTACACGTGCATTCGACGGGGCCGGGCGCGACAATGGATCGCAAGTCTGCTTTTATGCAGGCGGCGGCCCGGGCGCTCGAGGAAGTTTTCGGCGTCGCGCCGATCTACAAGCGCGAAGGCGGCAGTGTCCCCGTGGTGGCCATGCTGCAACAGAAGCTGGGCGTGGACTCAATCATGCTGGGCTTTGCCCTGCCGGATGATGGCATTCATGGACCGAATGAAAAGCAGTACCTGCCCAACTTCTACCGGGGAATCAACACCTACATCCGATTTCTGTCTCTGTTGCAGGTCCTTGAGGGGTAGTCATCGACAAGCCATCGTGCGTTTGTTCACGCTCATAAGTCGTAATCGTGATTGAATCGGACAGATCGGTCGGATCGGACTGATCGGTCCGATTCGATTCCGGCTCACGAGCACGAATTAAAGGCGTTACATTCTGTGGCTAACGAGTATTCAAGCGCCTAAGGAAAAGCATGCCTGTCACCAGTCCCCAACCAGTACCGCAGCCTGCCGGGGAAGAGCGCCCCTTTTCGGCGGCGTGGTTGCTGCCGGACCATCCCGATCCCGCGAGGTGCATCGTCATTGAGGCCGCCTTGCGTACCGTGGACGGCGTCAAACAGGCCTACGTTGATCCGCTCCGGTCCGAAGTCTTTGCCGAATGCGCGACCAGCGACGCTCTCGATGCCTTCGAGCGTGAACTACGCGTCTGGTCTCCCGCTGCGCGAGCGGATACGATAGTCGTCGAAGGGAAGCTTGCAAGACCTCCCTCGTTCCGTCCTCTCCTGGTTCCCACGCTTACGTTTGTGCCGTTCCTGATCTTCTGGCTGTTGCGTGGCAGGCTCGGGCTGGACGACGCGCAGACCGCATGGGGCGCAACGTTGACCGCGCTGCCGCCGCTCCTGCTGCTGGGCCAGCACCGCCTGCGCGTCCCAAAGCCGGCGCGCGCACGGCGCCTGCGCACGACGGAACAGATTCGGGCCTATATCTTCTGGCTAACGCTGCTGGGCGGCGTGGCAGCGGTGAACGTTGATTCCCCCGCGCCGATTGTGGCCTGGGGCGCGGGCGTGCTCTGGCTGCAAGACCTCTCCCGCGGAATCGTGCGCTGGATGCGCGATAGGTTTCTCGCTACTGTAACTGCTCTGCCCACGGCGCATTATGAAGTCACGCACTTGCAACGAGCGTGCAACGATTTTGTCTTGTATCTTCCGGCGCTGGCCGTGAGCGCCGCTTCGCTGGTCATCCTCGCGTGGACATTCCTGGTTCCCGGCCAGTCATTCGAGGCCGTACCCTTGGCGGCCCTAGTCACGGCCATTGCTGTGCTGGCGCTCGCGGCGCCGGGTTACTGGGCGCTGTTGACGTGGCCGGCGCTGTGGCGAGCGTCCCACCGCGCGGCCGCCCATGGCGTCCACGTGCGTGACGCGAGCGCCTTTGAAACGTTGTGGCAAACGCGCGTCTGCGCCTGGGCACGTTGCGGCGTGCTCACCGTGGGGCAGCCAAGGGTCGAGGAAGTGATTCCCGTTCCGGGCCGCACCCGCGAGGAGGTGCTGCACCGCGCGGCGCTTGTGGAATCGCCGTCGCGCCACCCTGTTGCCCTGACGTTGCAACAGAGCATACCGGCGCCCGACTTCACGGATTGGCGCGAAATCGCGGACCGTGGCGTCGTGGCAAAGGCGGAAGACAAACACCTTGTTGTGGGAAACCGTTTGCTTCTCGATTCCTTAAAGTTAGATCACTCCGTTTTCTCCCACGATCAGTATCGCTTCTCCTGCGAGGGGCGCTCGGGCATCCTCGTGGCGGAGGACGAAACGGTGATCGGCGCGATCAAGCTCTTTGACCCGCTGCGACCCGAGAGCGTGCGTGCACTGAAACAATTGCGCGAAATGGGGGTGCGAAACGTCGTGGTCAGCGGCGAACCGGAGGAGATCGTCAGAATCATTCATGAGCAAGTGGGCGCGGACGACTTTCGCGCGGGGGTCACCCCGGCGTCGCTGCCGGGGCTGCTGGCCGGGCAGAAACGGCAGAGTATCGGCACCATTGCCCTCGTGTGTACTGCCCGCGACGCGCAGCAACCTGGCGCAGCCGGCGGCGTGGAAATTGTGCTGGGCGCGGGCGGCGAGACTGGGGACGTGTTCATTCCAGAGCCGGATCTGCTGCGCGTTGTGGAGCTTGTCCAGCAGGCGCGCGTGGTCCGGAACCGGCTGTACGGACTCATCGCCTTGGGCGCGCTATACTACGCTGTCGCACTGCCGCTAGCGTGCCTGGGTTTGTTGCCGGTCCTGGCGGCGGCGGCGCTGGCGTGCCTGCTCGAGGTGGCGCCGCTGGTGTTGGCGGGCCGTGGCGACACTGGCCTGGGAGGGCGAGCGTACCCGCGAGCCGGTTGAGACCCCAGGAGAATGATCAGCCCTCGGTTCAGAACCGGCTCGCGGGTACGCGCGCCCTCCCGAGATCGCTTTGGTATAGATGGAGATTGTTGCAGTGGAATTCTTGATTCGCGGAAGGTTTCCCGACGTTGCGCGACCGGTCGATGTGGTCGTTCGTGACGGCAAGGTAGCGCGCGTGGGCCGCGCGGGGAGGACCCCGCCGGACTTTGGCTCGGCGGAGGCCATCATTGGCCCCACACTGTTCGATATCCAGGTGAACGGCGCGTTCGGCGTGAACCTGCAGGGGGAGCAGCTTCGAGCGGAGGACGTTGAAGAAATCACGCGCGGACTGGCGGGGCAGGGTGTCTCCTGTTGGGCGCCCACGCTGGTCACGGCGTCGCTCGAATCCATGGAGCATGGGTGCCGGGTGATTGCCGAGGCGATGGAGCAGACGCTCGTGCGCCGTGCCGTGCCTGGGGTGCACCTGGAAGGTCCCTGCATTTCGCCTGAGGATGGGCCGCGCGGCGCCCATCCGCGGGTACACGTGCGGCCGCCGTCGCTTAAGGAATTCAACCGGCTATTCAAAGCCGCGCAAGGATGCGTGTTGTACACAACGGTTGCCCCGGAATTGCCGGGGGCAATCCCCTACATTCGCACCCTGACCGCGCGCGGCGTCCTCGTGTCCCTCGGACATCACGCCGCCTCGCGCGAACAGATCGCCGCGGCTGTTGAGGCGGGCGCGCGCCTCTGTACGCATCTGGGCAACGGCGCCGCGCCGCGGATGCATCGCCATCTTAACCCACTGTGGCCGCAATTGGCGGAGGACCATCTGTACGCCTCGCTCATTGCCGATTTGCATCACCTGCCGCCAGAAGTATTGAAGACCTTTGTGCGCGCGAAGCAGCCGCGGCGCATTATCCTTACTTCCGATGCCGTGGATTTGGCTGGAATGAAACCGGGGCACTACACCCTCTTCGATGCCGGCGTGGAATTGCGCAAGGATGGCAAGATCTGCCTCACGGGCACGGAGCTGCTCGCCGGCAGCAGCCTTATGCTCTTGCAGGGTGTTGTCAACATGTGGAAGATCGGCGCGATGACGCTGGGGGAAGCCTTCGCCAGCGCGTCAACCATCCCCGCGCGCCTGTTCGGTCTCAAGCGCCGGTTTTCCCTGCCGCAGCCCGGAGGGCGGGCTGATTTTCTGGTCTTCAATATCGAAGAGACTAAGGCGCGTTCTGAAGCGAGGGTTGTTGCGACTTTCGTGAAGGGTGAACTACAGTCTTGGACTTGATGGACGGAGTGGTTCCACGGGCTTGAGTCGCGCGCTCGGCGAGCGAGCGACTACTGGATAGGGAGGGAGCGTCATGCCAGCGACCGGCCAGCTTGTGTTTCTGGACTGGGCCATCATTGTTTTATATTTCGCCGCGACGTTCGGCGTGGCCTATTGGTCCGCGCGTGGCGAAAAAGTGCGCGACAATTCCTCCGATTACTTCCTTGCGGGACGCAATGTCGGGTGGTTTGTGATCGGCGGATCGCTTTTCGCCTCGAATATTGGCTCGGAACACCTGGTGGGCCTGGCGGGCACGGGCGCGGCCAGCGGCGTGGGCGTGGGCCAGTTTGAAGTGCAGGCTTCGATCATCCTGCTCATTCTCGGGTGGGTCTTCGTGCCGTTCTACCTGCGCGCCGGCGTCTTCACGATGCCCGAGTTCCTCGAACGCCGCTACTCCCCCGCCGCGCGCTGGTATCTGGCGCTCGTCTCGATCATCGGCTACGTGCTGACCAAGATCTCCGTCACGATTTATGCGGGAGGCATAGTTTTCGAAGCGCTCATGGGGGTCCCTTTCTGGACCGGTGCGTTCATCGTCGTGCTTATCACCGGCGTTTACACAGTTTTTGGCGGCCTCCGGGTCGTGCTCTACACCGACCTGCTCCAGATGTTCGTGCTCATCGGCGGCTCGCTGGCGGTGACGCTGATCGGCCTGCGCGAAATCGGCGGCTGGAACGTGATGTGGAACACCGCCGGCGACGACTTCATGAGCTTGTGGAAGCCCATGACTGATCCGAACTTTCCCTGGACCGGCATCCTCTTCGGCGCCCCGGTGGTCGCCGTCTGGTATTGGTGCACCGACCAATTCATTGTGCAGCGCGTGCTGTCCGCCTCCAACATTGAGCAAGCGCGCCGCGGCGCGATCTTCGCCGGCTTCCTGAAGCAGTTGCCCCTCTTTCTCTTCGTGATTCCCGGCGTGATTGCGTTTGGTCTCGCTCAGAGTGGACGGATCAGCCTCACCTCTCCCGACCACGCGCTGCCCACGCTCGTTGGCAGCCTCCTGCCCGTGGGCGCCAAAGGGTTGGTCGTAGCGGGCTTGCTGGCCGCCCTGATGAGTTCGCTCTCGTCCGTCTTCAATTCCTGCTCGACGCTGGTGACGTGGGACATTTATAAGAAGCTGCATCCCGAGGCGACTGAGAAGCGGCTCGTGTTTGTGGGTCAAGTCAGTACCGCGGTATTGGTGGTGTTTGGCTTGCTCTGGATTCCCTTCATGAAGCTGATTTCCGGCCAACTCTACCAGTACCTGCAAAGCGTCCAGGCGTACATCGGCCCGCCCATCACGGCCGTGTTTCTCATCGGCCTATTCTGGAAGCGTGTCAACCACTATGGCGCGCTTGCCGCGCTCTATGCCGGCTTCGTCTTGGGCATGGGCCGCCTCGTCCTCGAACTCAACAAGGCCTCGCTGGGAGACGGCTGGCTGTTCTGGCTTGCCAGCGTGAACTTCCTCCACTACTGCATCGGCCTCTTCATCACGTGCGTGGCGCTGCTCATCCTTGTCAGCCTCGCGACGCCGCCGCCGCCCGAAGAACAACTCCGCGGCCTCACCTACCAGACGCCCGCCGCCGCCACCGCGGTGGAAGAGGCCCCCGGCAAAGGCGCGAACCTGCTGCTCAGCGCATTGCTGGTCATCGTGGTGCTGGCGGTGATGTTATATTTCAGGGGATAGTTATCTTTTTCTCCTGGTGGGCACGGGGACAGGCAGTGACTTTCGCTATTCTACCGGGTTGCACAGGTAGTAGAAGAACCCGTCCTCTGCGCCGACGACAAGGTCGGGAATCTGGTTGTGGTCCCAGTCGACAATGGTTGGGGACGTGGTGTGTCCGGCGAGAATACGAGCATCTAGCCTGCCTTGGTTGACGAAGCGGTAATGGCCGGGCGCGTCCGCGACGTTTTTCAGGAAATCCATATTCTTGCTGTCGAGCAGGAGGTCCAGCTTGCCGTCTCCGTCCCAATCCACCAGCTTGAACTGGCGGCGGCCGCTCTTGCCGGCGCGGTTGGGGGAGCAGCACGAGGCGCTCGCCGTCGCGCTGGCGCTCGAAGAAACACAGGTAGCCCTCGTAGTCGAGCATGATGAGATCGTTGAGTCCGTCGCCGTTCAAATCGTGCACCAGTGGCGTGGTCCGCCACTGCGTCACGAGCTGTTTGCCCTGCGGCGCCCACCAGACCCATTCTGGTTTCGGAGGCGCTCCCTCCCACTCCACCTCCATGGGTTGTGCGGCCTTGAGTTGAGGCGCTTCGAGATTTCCTTCGTTCTCGTACCAGAGCACGGCGCCCCAGATCGAGTTGATGACGATGTCCGGCAGGGTGTCGTGGTTCCAATCCGCCACGCTCAACACCGTGTAACCCCATTTCGCTTCGCACGGTCCTTGAATGGAGCCATTCGGCCCGGCCTGGATGCGGATGGTCTGACCGCCCGCTTTCAGATATTCCGGCTTTGCCCATTGCGGCGGATCACCGCCATCCAGATTTTCAACATAGCTGATGTAGCCCGCCGTGTCGCCAACGATGAAGTCGTCATCGCCGTCGTGGTCCCAATCGAAGCTGTAGGGTGTGCACAGTGCGCCCACCTTCAGATATTCCGCCTCCTGCTGAAAGAAGCGCGGCGCGCGAAACTGCGGCACGCCCTCCGCTACCACGCCAGTGTGCTCGACCCACGCGACGCGCCCGTCTTCCTGGCCGGCGATAAGGTCGGTGTCCCCGTCGCGGTCCCAATCCAGCGCGATGACCTGGAGCATCTCCAGATCCATACGCAACGGCTGACCGTCTATCTCGAGGAAGCGTCCCTTCGCATAGCTGGGTCCGTTCCGAGTGCCGGTGTTTTCAAAATAAGTGAATTTGTCCAGAAACTCGCCGCACATCAGGTCAAGATCGCCGTCCCCGTCGAAATCCGAGAAGTTGGGCGACGGCGCGCCAAAGACGTCGACTGGCCCGTCGCCCGCCATCACCTGCTGCGCGGGGGCATACACAGGCGCCTCATTCGTGCCAGTGTTCCGCGCCACATAGACATACCCGTGCAGCGGGCCGTTCGTCCATTCGCCCTTCTCGTTGAACGCATCGTCCCAGCCGTATTCCGTCCAGTCGCCCAGCCCAATCACCAAATCCACGAGACCGTCGCCGTCGTAGTCGGCATGACTCCACTGATTCGCCCGCGTCCGGCGTCCCTCGGTATTCATGGAATAGCCCACAGGCTGCGGCTGCGCAAAACGCGACTGGCGAAAATCAGGATAGTACTTCTCCGGTGTCATCACGTGTGGCTCGCCGTCCACGTAGGACACCACGGCATCGCGCGGCCCTTCGGCCACGCGCCGCCCCGGCTTGAAGACCGGAAACGCAGAGCCGCCGGGGTTCTCAAAGAAGTAGGTGCCGTTCGAGGGCACATCCGCCGTCACCACCACCAGATCCAAATCGCCATCCAAGTCAAAGTCCATCGGCAACGGCTGCGCCCACAGTCCGACCCCGAGATCCACCGTTAAGCCCGGATGATTGTAGGGCAGCCTCACCAGCCGCGACTCCGCGGCCGTCGTTTCCGCGTCCACCGCAACAGCCTGCAAGAGCAACCATAAACAGAGTATCGACGCACAGCCGCTTGTCATAGCGATTGGTCCTTTCCCCACGATTCAGGTCCTCGTGCACATTCTGCACGGGGACCTCTTCCATTGCACGTTTTGGATGCTCTCGGGGAATCAAGACTGAGGCGGTCACAATCTCGATTGACTCCCCGCGTCAGGGTGTAGAATAGAGAGTAGTCCATTTACCTTTCGACTGCGGAGGAAGCGTTGATGAACACACAACCGCACATTCCGCCTGGCCGGCGCCGCCTGGTGCTCATGAGTGGCGCGGCCCTGCTGACGCTCAGTCTT
>JACPGD010000198.1 GCA_016182645.1 Candidatus Hydrogenedentota bacterium
ACGCCGCAGACGCTGGTGAACCCGAAGCCGGTGAGCGCGGTGATCAAGGACTTCTTCGGCCGGAGCCAGCTTTCGCACTTCATGGACCAGATCAACCCGCTGGCCGAGTTGACACACAAGCGCCGCCTCAGCGCGCTCGGGCCGGGCGGACTCAGCCGGGAGCGGGCAGGGTTCGAGGTGCGCGACGTGCACCCGACCCACTATGGCCGCATCTGCCCGATCGAGACGCCGGAAGGTCCAAACATCGGGTTGATGGCGTCACTCTCGACCTATGCGCGCATCAACGAATACGGCTTCCTCGAAACGCCCTATCGCAAGGTCGAGCATGGCCGGGTCACGGGTGACATCGAGATGTTGTCCGCGTATGACGAGGACAACTACATTATCGCGCAGGCCAACGCGCCCCTCGACGAGAAGGGCAAGTTCGTCCGGCGCACCGTGTTGTGCCGGCATCGAGGCGACTTCCCGCAGGCGAACCCGGACGAAGTGGACTACATGGACGTGTCCACGAAGCAGTTGGTGAGCGTGGCGGCGGCATTGATCCCCTTCCTCGAACATGACGACGCCAACCGCGCGCTGATGGGCTCGAACATGCAGCGCCAGGCGGTGCCGCTGTTGAAGGCGGATGCACCTTTGGTGGGCACTGGCCTCGAACACGTGACGGCGCGCAACTCGGGCACGGTGGTCCGCGCGGAACGCGACGGTGTGGTCGAATATGCGGACAGCGAAGTGATCCGCGTGCGCACGAAACGGGGCAGGGACGACAACCCGTTCCGCTCGGAAGAGGACGTCTTCCCGCTGAAGAAGTTCACGCGTTCGAACCAGAACACGTGCATTAACCAGAAACCCATCGTGGACAAGGGCGACAAGGTGGCCGCGGGCGAAATCATCGCGGACGGCCCCGCCACGGACAAGGGCGAACTGGCGTTGGGACGAAACGTGCTCGTGGCGTTCCTCCCGTGGGAAGGGTACAACTTCGAAGACGCGATTATCCTGAGCGAAGACCTCGTGAAGGACGACGTGTTCACCTCGATCCACATTCAGGTGTATGAACTCGAAGCGCGCGACACGAAGCTGGGACCGGAAGAAGTGACGCGCGACATTCCGAACGTCAGCGAGGACGCGCTGCGCAACCTGGACGAGAGCGGCATCGTCCACATTGGCTCAAAGGTGGGCCCGGGCGATATTCTGGTGGGCAAGGTGACGCCGAAGGGCGAGACCGAACTGGCGCCGGAAGAAAAGCTGCTGCGCGCCATCTTCGGCGAGAAGGCCGAAGACGTGCGCGATGCGTCGCTGACGCTGCCGCCGGGGTCGTCGGGCGTGGTGGTGGATGTGAAAGTGTGCAGCCGCCGTGACAAGGCGGCGGACGCGCAGAGCAAGAAGATCCTGACGACGGAAGTCAATAAGATCAAACGCCAGTATGATGACCGGATCCTCGAGATCCGCAACACGTTCGTGGAACTGGTGCGTGAAGACATTGTCGGGCTGAAGATCCTGGAAGATGTCTACGATCACAAGACCGAGAAGCTGGAACTCGAGAAGGGCAAGCGCATCAAGGCGGGGCACCTGGACAAGGTGGACTACAGCGTGCTGGCGCGGCTGCGTGTCGAGGACAAGAAGACCCAGCAGAAACTGACGCGCCTCGTGAACATGGCGGCGATGGAAGAGGCGAAGTTGATCGCGTTTCGCGACAGCCAAATCGAGCGGCTGCGCAAGGGCGACGAATTGCCGCCCGGCGTGATCAAGCTGGTGAAGGTCTTTGTCGCGACGAAGCGCCGCATGAGCGTGGGCGACAAGATGGCGGGCCGGCACGGGAACAAGGGTGTCGTGGCGCGCATCGTGCCGCGGGAAGACATGCCCTTCCTTCCGGACGGCAACCCCATCCAGATTCTGTTGAATCCGCTCGGCGTGCCCTCGCGTATGAACGTGGGGCAGCTCCTTGAGACACACCTGGGCTGGGCCGTGAGGGCACTCGGTATGCAAGTGGCCTCGCCGGTGTTCAATGGTGCGAAAGAAGAGAGCATCCGCGAGTTTCTGAAGAAAGCGAAGCTGCCGGAATCCGGCAAGATCCGCCTGCGCGATGGGCGCAGCGGCGACCCGCTACACCAGGAGACCTGCGTCGGCTATATCTACATGATGAAGCTGAACCACTTGGTGGACGACAAGATCCACGCGCGCGCCATTGGGCCGTACTCCTTGGTGACCCAGCAGCCGCTGGGCGGCAAGGCGCAGTTTGGCGGCCAGCGCTTCGGCGAAATGGAAGTGTGGGCGCTCCAAGCCTACGGCTCTTCCTACACGCTGCAGGAACTGCTGACGGTCAAGTCCGACGATATCCAGGGCCGGACCAAGGCCTACGAGTCCATCGTGAAGGGTGAACGCGAAGTCGAGCCCGGCACGCCGGAATCGTTCAACGTCCTTGTGCGCGAGATGCAGGCCCTCTGCCTCGATGTGATCAAGCTGGTGCGTGTGGAAGGCGGAACTGAAGTCGAAGAAGAAGAAAACCAGGAGGAGTAGTCCCTTGGCCAAATACGTAGCAACAACTGGCGAACGTTTTGATTCCATTCAGATCCGTCTGGCCTCGCCCGAAGAAATCCTGAAGTGGTCGCGCGGCGAGGTGAAAAAGCCGGAAACGATCAACTACCGCACGTTCAAGCCGGAAAAAGACGGCTTGTTCTGCGAGCGCATCTTTGGTCCGGTCAAGGACTGGGAGTGCGGATGCGGCAAGTACAAGAAGGTCAAACACCGCGGTATTACGTGCGATCGTTGCGGCGTCGAGATTACGGAGTCCAAGGTGCGCCGCGAGCGCATGGGCTGCATCAAGCTGGCCGTGCCGGTGACGCATATCTGGTTCTTCAAGACGACGCCGAGCTGCATCGGCAACCTGCTCGACCTCTCGATCCGAACGCTCGAACGGATCATCTATTTCGAGAACTATATCGTCATCGACCCTGGCGACACCGATCTGGACAAGATGCGGACGCTCACGGAGGACGAGTACCAGGAAGAGCGGGTGAAGTACGGTGACCGCTTCGTGGCCAAGATGGGCGCCGAAGCGATCAAAATGCTGCTCGAAGAGATCGACATCGAGACACTGAGCGCTGAATTGCACGCCACCTTCGCATCGACCGGCAGCGCGCAGGCGCGCGCCAAGGCGATCAAGCGCCTGAAGGTGATCGAGGCGCTGCGCAAATCCGGCAATAATCCCGCGTGGATGGTGCTGGACGTGGTCCCGGTCATTCCGCCCGACCTGCGGCCGCTGGTGCCGCTGGAGGGCGGGCGGTACGCCACCAGCGACCTGAACGATTTGTATCGCCGCGTGATCAATCGCAACAACCGGCTCAAGCGCCTGATCGAACTGCGCGCGCCGGAAGTCATCCTGCGCAATGAAAAGCGCATGCTGCAGGAAGCGGTGGACGCCCTGTTCGACAATGGGCGCCACGGCCGGACCGTGCTGGGCGCCGGCAACCGCCCGCTGAAATCGCTGAGCGACATGTTGAAGGGCAAGCAGGGGCGTTTCCGCCAGAACCTGCTCGGCAAGCGTGTGGACTATTCGGGCCGCTCCGTGATTGTCGTGGGGCCGGAACTGAAGTTGCACCAATGCGGCCTACCCAAGCGCATGGTGCTCGAACTGTTCGAGCCCTTCATTATCCATGAACTGAAAGAGCGCGGCGTCGCCACGACCATCAAGGCGGCGAAACGCGCGATTGCCCAGGGCCGCTCCGAAGTGTGGGACATCCTCGAAGATGTCATCAAGGACCATCCCGTGCTGCTCAACCGCGCGCCCACGCTGCACCGCTTGGGCATCCAGGCGTTTCAGCCGGTCCTGGTCGAGGGCAAGGCCATCCGCATTCACCCGCTGGTGTGCCGCGCCTTCAATGCGGACTTTGACGGCGACCAGATGGCCGTGCACGTGCCGCTGATGGCGGCCGCGCAACTTGAAGCGCACCTGTTGATGATGTCGTCCTCGAATATCTTCTCGCCGTCCGATGGTTCGCCCATCGTCACGCCGAGCCAGGACATTGTGCTCGGCATTTCGTGGATGACCCGCGAACGCCCAGGCGCGAAGGGCGAATGGAAGTCTGAGTGGGTTGGGAAGAACGGCGAGTTCCGCAAGCCCGGCAAGGTGTTTCCGAACACCGCCTCCGTCGTCATGGCCTATGCCTCCGGTAAAGTCGATATTCATGCCCGCGTCAAGGTGCATACGGACGGCAAGATCATCGACACAACGGTGGGCCGCGTCCTCCTGGCCGAAGAACTGCCCGACGAAATCTCCCTTCAAGAGGTCAACCGGGAGCATGATCAGAGTTCGATCGGCGAAGTCATCGCCCGCTGCTACTTGCGGCACGGGCACGCCAAGACGGTGGAACTGCTCGACGCACTCAAGCGCGTCGGCTTCAAGTACGCCACGATGTCCGGGCTTTCCGTCGCGATTGTCGACATGGTGATCCCGCCGGAGAAGAAGGAACTTATCGACAAGGCGCAGCAGACGGTCGAGCGCATCGACGAGATGTATCAGAACGGGCTGATCACCGAAGGCGAACGGTACAATAAGATCATCGACGAGTGGACGACGACGACCGAAGCGGTCTCCGCGGCGATGTTGAAACACATGGAGGACAACGCCCAGGGCTTCAGCGGCATTTACCTGATGTACCGCTCGAAGGCGCGCGGCAGCAAGTCGCAGATCCGCCAATTGGCGGCCATGCGCGGTCTGATGGCGAAGCCTTCCGGCGACATCATCGAATCGCCCATCACGTCCAATTTCCGCGAAGGTCTGACCGTGGTCGAGTATTTCATCTCTTCGCACGGCGCGCGCAAAGGTCTGGCGGACACCGCGCTGAAGACAGCCGACGCCGGCTACCTGACGCGGCGCCTGGTGGACGTGGCGCAAGATGTGGTCATTGAAGAGGATGATTGCGGCACGCTGAACGGGATCTGGGTCGAGCCGTTGATGGATGGTTCAGACATCATCGCACCGCTGGAAGAGCGCGTGGTCGGGCGCTATGCGCTCGAAGACATCACGATTCCCGGCCGCGAGGAGCCAATTGTCGAGGCCAACGAAGAAATCGATGATGCGAAAGCGCGCGAGATTGTTTCGTCGGGCTTGCCAGGCGTGCGCATCCGCTCGGTGCTCACCTGCCAATCCAAGCGCGGCGTGTGCGCCAAGTGCTATGGCCGCAATCTGGCCACCGGCAAGCTGGTGGAACTGGGCGAGGCCGTAGGCATCATTGCGGCGCAGTCCATCGGTGAGCCGGGCACGCAGCTAACGATGCGGACCTTCCACATTGGCGGCGCCGCCAGCCGGCAAGTGGAAAGCACGGAAATCCAAATGGCCGATACCGGTAAAGTGGAATTCCGCAACGTGCGCACGGCGGTCAGCCGCGAAGGCAAGACGGTGGTCGTGAACCGCGGCGGTGAAATTGCCATCCTGTCGAAGGAAGGCAAGGAATTGCACCGGTATGCCGTACCGACCGGCTGCGAACTGTATACGGAAGATGGCGATTCCAAGAAGAAGGGGCAGGTCATCTACAAGTGGGACCCGTACAACATCTCGATCATGGCCGAGCAGAGCGGAACGGTCCGTCTCGAGGGCATGGTTGAAGGGGTCACCATGCGCGTGGACATCAACCCTGACACCGGCCTCGAAGAGCGCGTCATCAGTGACCACAAGCATGACCTGCACCCGCAAATCACCATCGAGGGCAAGGACGGCGAAATCATGGCCTTCGCCACCATCCCGGCCAAGACCCACGTGCTGGTGAAAGACGGCGACCGGGTCAAGGCGGGCGACCTGCTGGCTAAGACACCGCGTCAGTTCAGCAAGACCAAAGACATCACCGGCGGTCTGCCGCGCGTGGCCGAACTCTTCGAAGCGCGCCAGCCGAAAGACCCCGCGGTCATCAGTCACATTGACGGCATCGTCGAACTGGCCGGCGCCAGCAAGGGCATGCGCAAAGTGAAAGTCATCCCGCCTGTCGGTAAGGAACGCATCTATACGGTACCGCCCGGCAAGCACCTCAACGTCGCCACCGGCGACCGTCTCTATGCGGGCCAGCGTCTGACCGACGGACCGATCATTCCGACCGACATCCTCGAGGTGCAGGGCGAAGACGCGTTGCGCCGCTACCTGCTCGATGAAGTGCAGCAGGTGTACCGCCTGCAAGGCGTGCGCACGAATGACAAGCACATCGAAGTGATCATTCGGCAGATGCTGCGCAAGGTGCGGATCAAGGACGATCCGGGCGACACGTCATTCCTGGCGCATGAAGAGGTGGACAAGATCCGCTTCCAGGAAGTGAACGAGTCCACCCGCCGGCGTGATGGCCGGCCGGCCGAAGCGGAACCGGTGTTGCAGGGCATCACCAAAGCCGCGCTCAGCACGGAAAGCTTCGTCGCCGCGGCCTCCTTTCAGCAGACGACCCGCGTGCTGACCGACGCCGCCCTCAGCGGCAAGCGTGACTACCTGCGCGGCCTCAAGGAGAACGTGATCATCGGTCACCTCATCCCGGCCGGCACGGGCAGCCCGCACTACCAGAAGTCGCAGCCGCAACTCTTGACGCCGGAACTGGCGGACTTCACCGCGGAACTCGAAATCGAGACCGCCCCGCGCTCGGATGAAGCGGAGATTGAAGAAGAAAGCGCCTGATCGATCGGCTCTTGGAAATTGAAGCAGCGGGCAGTCGCGCGTGAGTGCGGCTGCCCGCTTTCCCTTTTCGGGACCGTTTCCAGCGCGTGAGCCTAGAAAAAGCAGTTGAATCGCAGATTACGCAGATTTTCGCAGATGTGCATGAACTTTTTTGTCTGGTCGGGTGAAACCATCCGGGTAAACACTGGATTGAATTCCGATCCACAAATAATCTCGTCAACTCATGCTTTTTCAAGATGATACTGCCATTTTCATCTGCGTATATCGGCGTCATCTGCGATTGGACTGCCGTTTTTAGGGTGAGAACTGCTGGAGCAGGGACCATCGCGCGCCATAGAAGGATGGGTGGAGATCCCCAAGCACGATGGGTCAGGCGCGAACGCCACGGGCGCATTGATTCAGGATATTTGCAGCGGGCTGTTTCGGCTGTGGACGTTTTCAGCGCCTGGCGCATAGGAAGATCACCTGATCATCCTTCAGCCGGTAGAGGCTTCGCGCCTCCTTGCTCAGGTAGGCGGATGGTCTGATTTCCTTAATCTCAAACGAATCAAGACGGGCCTGAAAATCCATGGGGGAATATCCCCGCACGTGGTCGAAGATATCGGGATCAGGCGCGTCAAACTCGACCGTTGCCAGCCAATCCATCATGAAGGGAACCATGATCACGGCAGTGCCACCGGGTTTCAGGACGCGATAGACTTCTCCGAGTGCCCCCTTGTCATCCAGGATGTGCTCCAGCACATGAAGGCAGAAAACGCCGTCAATGCAAGCATCCTTAAGCGGTAAATGGCAGAGGTCGGCTGAAAAA
>JACPGD010000044.1 GCA_016182645.1 Candidatus Hydrogenedentota bacterium
CCCCCCAGGAAGTACAGGGGCGGGAAGTCAATCACGAGGAATTGCGCCAGACCCTCTTGGCCGAATTGCGCGCGGAAACACAAAGCAAGGTCGAGCAGGCCTTCAAGGAAGGCCATCGCCGCGGGCTGGACGCGGGCCGCAAAGAGTTCCTGGAATCCACGGCCCATGCGGCCGAGGCGCTGGAGGCCGCGGCCCAAGCCATTCGGGAGGCCCGCGAGACGTTCCTGGCCAGTCTCGAGTCGCAGGTCATTGAATTGGTGGCCCTCATCTGCCAGCGCGTGTTGCAGCGGGAGGTCCGCACGGACCCTGAATTGGTGCAGACCACCGTCCGCCGCGCCCTGGGGAAAATCAGCGACCAGCAACGCCTGCGGGTGCGGGTCCATCCCGCGGACCGTGACGCCCTGCGCCGCCATCGCCTCACGCTGCTCGAAGACTTCAAGGGGATTGAAGAACTTGAAATCGAAGCGGATGAGTCGGTCACGCCGGGTGGATGTGTGGTGGAGTCCGGTTTCCTTCATGTGGATGCCCGGATCGAGTCCGTGCTGGCGAATGTTCTCGAAGCCCTTTCGGAGTAGCCGGCGTGTTGCACTACGATCTCAGGCCATATGTGAAGCGCGTGGAGGCCGCCGAGCCGGTGCCCGTTTATGGCCGGATCGTGGATATCGTCGGGCTGACGATCCAGGCCACCGGCCCCGAAATGAGTGTGGGTGATCTCTGTTACATCCAGCGCCGCAACAGCCGTGAACGGGTCCCCGTGGAAGTCGTGGGCTTCCGTGACAGCCGCATTATCCTGATGGCCTTGGGCGACCTGCGCGGGATTGGTCCGGGCAGCATCTTGATTCCGCGCCACAAACCGCGCATGGTCAAAGTGGGTGCCAGTCTCCTCGGGCGTGTCATCGGCAGTCTCGGCAATCCCATCGACGGTCTGCCCCCTCCCACCGGCCTGATGGAAACCCCGCTCATGGCCGGACCGCCGCATCCGCTGGAACGGAAGCGCATCACGGAACCCATCGCGACCGGCGTGCGCGCCATCGATGCCTGCGTGACGTGCGGCAAGGGCCAGCGCGTCGGGATCATGTCGGGCAGCGGCGTTGGCAAGAGCAAACTGACGGGCATGATTGCGCGCAACACCAACGCCGACGTGAA
Source organism: Candidatus Hydrogenedentota bacterium (assembly GCA_016182645.1). GTDB lineage: Bacteria > Hydrogenedentota > Hydrogenedentia > Hydrogenedentales > JACPGD01 > JACPGD01. Next base: position 1,147 of record JACPGD010000044.1, read on the forward strand.
CGTGATTGCGCTGATTGGCGAGCGTGGCCGCGAGGTGCGCGACTTTATCGAAGGCGACTTGGGGCCCGAGGGACTGAAGCGGTCGGTGGTTGTCGTGGCGACCTCGGATGAGCCGGCCCTGCTGCGCCTGAGCGGCGCGTATGCGGCCACGGCCATCGCGGAATGGTTTCGAGGACAAGGCGCAGACGTAATGCTTATCATGGACTCCGTGACACGGTTCGCCATGGCCCAACGCGAAGTGGGGCTGGCGGTCGGGGAACCGCCCACGACCAAAGGGTACCCGCCGTCGGTCTACGCGCTCTTGCCCAAATTGCTGGAGCGCGCGGGCACCTCAAGCAACGGCAGCATCACCGGGTTTTACGCGGTGCTGGTGGAGGGCGATGATTTTAATGATCCGATTGGCGACGCGGTCCGCAGCATTCTCGATGGACATATCGCGTTGTCGCGTTCCCTGGCGTCGCGCGGCCATTATCCAGCCGTGGATGTGCTCGAAAGCGTGAGCCGGACCATGCTGGAAGTGACGAGCGAGCGCCACCGGAAGTTGGCGACCCGCCTCCGCCAATTGCTCAGCACCTATCGGGACGCGGAAGAAATGGTCAATATCGGGGCCTATGTGGCCGGAAGCAACCCTGAAATCGACACCGCGCTGCGCCTGATGCCCCAGATCCGGCAGTTCCTGCAACAGGACCTTTACGAGCAATCGCCCTTCGACCAACTTGAGCGGCAAATGGCGGCCATCTTGCGGGTATAATGAACTCATGGACCGGATGAAGAGGGTCAATTACGAAATGCTGTTGCGGATTCGCCAGCGCCAGGAAGATGCGCGGGCGATGGCGCTGGCCGCGGTGCGGCGTGCCGCCCAGGTGGCGGAAGAGCAGCGGCAGCGCATTTCGGAAACCCAACGGCAGACACTTGAAAGTGCCCGGGAAGTGGCGCGGGAGCGCCTGGATGCATCCGAGCTCCGGCTCTATTATCAGTACGAGCGGCACTTGGCGCGGCTGGGGGTGGAAGCGGACGCCCGCATCCATGAACTCGAACAACAGATTGAAGCACGCCGCGATGACCTTGTTGAAGCCACAAAGCGGAAGAAAGTCGTTGAGCGGCTCAAGGAGTCACAGGACGAGCTCATCTTGAAAGAATTCCGGCGGCTGGAACAAATCGCGTCGAATGAGGTGGCGGTCAACTACGCGGCGCTCCGCCGGGCCAAGCGAGGAAAGCAGAACCAAGAATGAAGTACGTTCTTTACATGGTCGTTGCCTGCATCTCCTTCTTGGGCGCGTTGGCCGGCATGCTGGCCGTAACCGGCAATCTCTCGTCCGAGGCGCTCCAGCGCGTCGCGAAGTCGGAAGAAGCGGTCACAGAGCACAAAGCCGCGGGGAAGGAAGACCCACTCGGGCCGCTGGCGCAATCCTTGAAACAGAAGGAAGACACGCTGAAGAAACAAGAACAGGAACTCAAGGAGCGCGAATCGCGCGTCGAACAGCGTGAGAAAGAACTCAACCAACTCAGGACCGAGTTGGAAGGTATTCGCTCGGAAATCAACACTTCATTGGATGAAGCCGATTCCGAGCGCCAGAAGCGGCTGGAAACCGTCGCCAATACTTTGGCCGCCATGGACCCCGACAAGGCGGCCGGCAGTCTGTCTGTCATGCCGGAAGATGAGGCTGCCGCCATTCTGAACCTGGTGGAAATCAAGGAACGCGGCAAGATCATGGACGCCATGAAAGACCAGGAGTTCACTTCACGGGTGCTCCAGGCGCTCCAAGAAGCGCAACCAAAATAAATCACACCCGCCAGCATTTCCCCGGGGCGTTGCCCCCTCCCACGACCTATTTCTTGCAGGTCATATAGGTCCTATAGGAATCCCTCTCTTGGCGACCCTGCCACAGAATCAAAAGGAGGTGAATTGCATGCAATTCCCAGTCATTCAGGCCTCGCCAATTGATTTGTCCGCCATGCCCTCGGAGCACAGCGGCGCCGCGGACGAAGACCAAGCGGCAAGCGAGGCGTTTGCTTCGCTGCTCCAAGAATTGTTGGTGCTCTTTGCGCCATCCGTGGCGGCTGTGATGGACGATTCTGGGGACGCGGCCGCCGCCGAGGCAGCTTCAGCAGCCGATGACGCAGTGACCAACACTGCCATCGCTGCAAACGCAGGTTCGACGAAGAATAGTACTTCCGGGCTGGCGATTTCCGCTGATGCCGCCACAGCGGCAACAACACCCGGCATGGCGTTTCCAGAGCCGGCTGAGACGTCACCCACGCCGGCAGAACCCCAGACATTCCCGGCTGGCGCTCCTCGGTTGTTGGAGGCCACTGAGGTGGCAGCGGCAGCCCATGCCGCGTCGAGCGTGTCTGCCGCCGAGACGGAGTCAGCGTCTTCCTCGGCGCAGACGGAAGAGGTCAGTGAAGCCCAACTCCAGAATCTGTTGAAAGAGGCGCCGGGGAATCCCAAGGCCACCGGCGTATCGGGGCGGCGCGTGCCAGGCAGTGGGGCCAAAACGGCAACGCTCAGCACCGCTGTCAAGCCGGCCCCTGAGGAGCCACCGCCCGCCAATGTGGTCCGGCTGCTGGGGAACAAGGCACTGGCCGGGAGCCAGGCCAGCGTGCAAGAGGTTTCCCAGGCAATGAAGAAAACACCCGAGCGGCAAGACACTGCCCGGGCACCTGACGCCGTAAACCTGGCGCCGCCGATGGCACTGCCCGAACCGAAATCTAGCGCGGCCGGGCCGGCACCCCTCGCCAGTACAGCCGCCACGGTGAAGTTGGACGAGATCGTCGAGCAAGTAGTGCAGACCGTGAAACTGAACTTGCGCCACGAAGAGAGTTCCGTGAGACTCCAACTTCACCCGCCGGCACTTGGCGAACTGGGGGTGGAAATCTTCCACAAGGGCGAAGACGTCGCGTTGCGGCTCGTGTCGCAGAATCCGGGCGTGCGCGAGGCGCTCCAGGCGCAAGTACAGATGCTCCGGGATTCGCTCACGCGCGATGGGGTGCAGACGGCCCAGGTGGTAGTGGCCGCCGACCCGTCGCTGGGCTTGCAGTTCCAGAAGCAATCCCAACGCGGTACTGGCCAGCAGTACACCGGCGCCGCAAGACGTGCCCCGTCCAAGCAAAGTTACATCGAAGCACCGGCAGATCTTTCCGACTCTACGCGTCCCGTGGGCGCGTGGCACCCGGGCGAACTGAACGTCTTCGTTTAGCTGTTGCGGAAACAATCGCTGGGAGGGCGAGCGTACCCGTGGGCTGGTTGAAGGCCGCGAGAAACCGAGTATTCACAGCCTCGGGACCGGCCCGCGGGTACGCTCGCCCTCCCGAAATCGCCTTTCCGCAACAACCCAACCATCTCTGGCCTAAGCGGCCTGGGATAACGCCCACAGTTGATTCTTGGATGTCCACTTTTGGAGAACGATCATGAACGCTCTAGTGAACTTCCGCGCCAATGCCGCCGGGCAGTATTCGCCGACACCAGCCCAGCGGACCGCCGCAACGGAAGAGATTACGTCCAACCTGCGCGCCAAGCTCGAGGGCGTGTTGCGCAGGCTGGCAGCGGCGCAGAAGAGCGCCCAAGGCGCCCAGGCCCCCGCGAAGACCAAAGACAGCAGCACCACCACGGCCACCGGTTCCGAGGAACTTGGCCGGGACGCGTTCCTGCAACTGCTGGTCATGCAAATGCAATATCAGGACCCGCTCAATCCAGTGGACAACGTGGAGATGGTGTCTCAACTGGCGCAATTCTCAGCACTCGAGCAGATGACACTGCTCAACGACAGCTTCACGGATCTCGGGGAACAGTTCGAGTACTTCTCGGGTAATCTGGACCAGTTGAACTTCATCTCAGCGCAGGGGCTGCTCGGCAAGTATGTCACGGGGGTCGACACCGAGGGCACTGAGATCAGCGGACGGGTGGAATCGGTGCAGTTGACCGGGAGCATTGTGGTTTTGACGGTGGATGGGCAGTCCTTGCCGATGACCGGTGTTGTGTCCGTGAGCACGGAAGCGGCGGCCGAGGCGAAGACGGTCACTGTGCCCAAGGAGGACAGCTGAAGGCCCACGGAAGGTATAGGCCCTGTAAGTCTTATGGGACCTCTGGACCCAAATTCTTGAACTCACTACCGATGCCGTCGAGTGACGCAGCAGCGCGAGAAAAGGAGCATTTCAATGGGAACAGCATTATTTACGGGAGTGACGGGACTGCAGGTCCATCAACGGAGACTGGATGTAGTCGCGTCAAACATCGCCAATGTGAACACGATTGGGTATCGCGGCTCGCGGGTGCTCTTTCAAGATCTGTTTTCACAAACCCTGCAGGGCGGCTCGGCGCCGGTTGGGGCCTTCGGCGGCACGAACCCGCAGCAGGTCGGCCTCGGTGTCCAGATTGCCAGCATTGACGTCAATCACTCGCAGGGTTCGCTGGTCTCGACAGGCATTTCCTCGGACCTGGCCATCCAGGGCAATGGTTTCTTCGTCTTGAGCGACGGTAGCGCCCAGTCGTACTCGCGCGACGGCTCCTTCACCCTGAATGCCAACGGTGTGTTGGTGGACCCCGCCACCGGGTTGCGGGTCCAGGGCTTCCTGGCCGATGACACGGGTGTGATTCCGGCCAATGCGGTCGCCGAGGATCTCGTGATCCCGGTTGGCGCCACCGGGATCGTGCGCGCGACGACGCAGGCTGACCTTATCGGCAATCTGCACGCGGAAACCGCCGTGGGCGACACGGTGACGCGCACCATTACGGTCTTCGATTCGCTGGGAACGGAACGACTGGTCGATGTGACCTTCACCAAGAGCGCCACGGACAACGAATGGACCTGGGATGCGGAATTCGATGGCGCCAGTGTGGGGACCGGCACGATCACGTTTGATTCCTCGGGCAGGCTCGATCCAACCGACCCCACCAGCCAACCGAGTATCACTATTGCCGGCGCGACGCTGGGCGCCGGCAGCGGCTCGGAACCCGCGGACCTGGTCTTCGTACTGAATCTTTCTGAGATAACGCAACTGTCCACGCCTGGCGACATCGTGAGCGACGTCTCTCTCCGTAATCAGGACGGCTTTCCGCGCGGCGTGCTGGAGAGCTTCAACATTGGCGGGAATGGCGAGATCAACGGGGTTTTCACCAATGGTCTGACCCGGACAATCGGTCAAGTGGCCTTGGCTACGTTTTCCAACGTGGGCGGGTTGGCACGAGACGGACGCAACCTCTTTGTCGAGACGCCTTCCTCCGGCAATGCCCAGATCGGGTCGCCGGGCACGGGCGGCCGCGGCACTGTGACCGGCGGCGTGCTCGAGAACTCGAATGTGGACCTTGGCACGGAGTTCAGCAACCTGATTATCACGCAGCGCGGGTTCCAGGCCAACGCGCGGACGATCACGGCGGCCGACACGATCCTGCAAGAAACTGTGAACCTGGTCCGCTAAACACCCATTGAGCGACATCACACCATGAATAACATTAGCGCTCTGAAAGAAAAGCGTCCGGCGCCGCGGCATCGTTCCGCGGCGCCAGAGAACGTGAGCACGGACTTCCATGTCTACTCTTCCGTGCCTCGAAATGGCGAGGGTGAAGGCGTGACCCGTTATTCCATGTCTAGGACCGTCACGTCCGGCGAGGGCATGGACTTCGCCACCCTTCTTGGCTTCACGGCCGGGATCCTGCTGGTGATCGTCACCATCCTCCTCACGGGCGACATTACTCTCTACATTGACTTGTCGTCCGTTCTGCTTGTAATGGGCGGGACCCTGGCCGCTACCTTGATCAACTTTCCCCTTGCCGATGTGTTGAGCACGTTTAATACGCTTCGCCACGCCTTTGTGCATAAGGCGGCGCGAACCGATGTCCTGATTCAGCGGCTGGTGCAGTTCGCCACGATTTCGCGGCGCGAGGGGATCCTGGCGCTCGAGAACCATGGCGCTCGCGCTGAAGATCCCTTCTTGCGAAAGAGCGTCCAACTCGCCGTGGATGGCACGTCTCCCGAAGCCATCAAGGACATCCTGACCACGGAAGTCGCCTTCATGGAAGAGCGTCACGCCATGGGACAATCCGTGCTCAGTGCGATGGCCTCATTCTCTCCGGCCTTCGGCATGATCGGGACACTGATTGGTCTCGTGGCCATGCTGTCAACCCTGGACAATCCCTCGCAGATTGGCAAAGGAATGGCGGTCGCCCTGTTGACGACCCTCTACGGCGCGCTCTTGGCCTATCTTGTGTTTCTGCCGGCCGTGGGCAAGCTGAAGGTGCGCACGGCGCTGGAACTGCTTAACCGCGAGATCATCATTGAGGGAATACTCTCGATTCAGGCGGGCGATAACCCGCGCGTGGTGGAGCAAAAACTGAAAGCGTTCGTGGCGCCCGGCGTCCGCGAGCTTGTGACAGTGGGCCGCTGATCGCCTGGGTGGCGCCCTCAAGCACCGCGCTCTGGCTTGGGGGTGACCGCGCAGGGTGCGCCGGCAGAAGTGATTGGCAAGGGACGCACCCTCAAAGCGACGACGCTTTGAGGGCGTCCCCCAGAAATAGCAATGGATGGACTACGATGTTACGAACTTCTCGCAGGCAAACCGCAACTGCGCCGGGAGCGCCGCTGTGGATGGTCACCTACAGCGATCTGGTCACGCTCCTGCTGGCCTTCTTTGTGCTCATGCTCTCCTTTTCCGCTGTCCGGCCTCAAGAGTTCAACGAAGCCATCACGTCCGTGAGGAAGGCCTTTGGCGCCGCCGCGCCGGCGGGTCTCGTGCCTCAACTGCCATTGCATCCTGGCCAACAGACCGAGAAAGCGCGCGACACGGCCCGAAAGCTGCGCCAGCGCATGCAGGTACTGGGACAAGAGCAGGACGTCCTTATCGAGTTTGATGCCACGGGCGGCATCAAGATTGCCCTGCCCGCGGCCCTGCTTTTCGACGAGGGCAGCGCGGACCTTCGGCCCGATGCGCTCTCTGTTTTGCAGGAGATCGCTGCCATCCTGCGGGAATTGCCCGAGTCCTTCATCGAGGTCCGCGGACACACGGATACGACCCCCTTGATTGCATCTGGAGTGTACCGCGATAATTACGACCTCAGCTACCACCGGGCACACGCGGTGATGGCGGAGCTGTCCGGAGCGGGTCGCGTTCCGGAACGGCAATTCGAGATCGCGGCGGCGGGCGCCGCGCAACCGTTGACGCCGAACGACAGCGAGACCGGCCGCCAGAGTAACCGCCGGGTGGAGGTGTATGTGCGGGGGTTGGTGGACGCACGGAGGATGGAAGAGCTGAGCACCGGGCGAGAATTCATGCCGGAGCCGGCGGCGGCCCCCGGAGAGGAGCCGTCGCGGCCGGATGTATTGTGAGACGTGGGGCCTGAAGCACTGGGCAGGAGATCCGTATGGCAGAAGAAAAGAAGGCCCCTGAGGCGGGGAAGTCCTCGTTCGTGGGAACGTTGGTGGTCATCGCCTTGATGATCGTGATTCCGGCCGTTCTGGCTGTCGCCGTCTACACGTTCGTGCTGAAGCCCATGCTGGCTGAACCGGAGGAAACCACCGAAGAGGCAAGCAACCTGCTGCCGGAAACGCTCGTCAATGTGGAGTTTGGGGCGGAACAAGTCACCGTGGTGACGGATGACCCCGGACAAGCGGCCCCAATATTGACGTACCAGGTGACCTTCGCCTGTAAGAATGAGGAGACGGCGGCGGTTGTCGAGAAAAACCTGGCCTGGTTTCAGGCCAAGTTGCTCGAACTCCACAGCAACCGCACGCGAAAGGAGTTGAACGACCCCTTCGTCAAGGCGAATATTCTCCGGCAGGCCAAACAGGAGGCGAATGCTTTGCTTCACCGTCTCAATCCCGATCCTGAACTTGAGATACTGGAAGTCATGCACCTGAAGTTTACGGTCTACGACCTATGATGACCTCGCGCCCCACATTCCGTGAGCAGCCCCAGGACCACCAGTTCGCCCGGGAACTGTCGCCCACCCAACCGTCGGCGGAGCACCTGGTGCTGGACGATCTCAAGAATGTGAAACTGATTGTCACCGCCGAATTGGGCGTGTGCCGGCTCAGCATCCGCGATATCATGAATCTGAAGCGCGGCAGCGTCCTGTCACTAAGCAAACTGGCGGGTGAAATGGCGGACATCCAGGTAAACGGCATTCCTCTGGCCAAGGGCGAAGTCGTGGTCCTGGGAGATGTGCTCAATGTGCGTGTGGCGGAAATTCAGGGCGCCACGGACAAGGACACCGTCAATGATTGACCTCCGGCGGCGGATGCTCTGGACTGCGGTGTTGCTGCTCGCGGTAGGGACGCTATGCGCCGCGGAGGAAAACGCTTTCAAAGCCATCCCGCCGCCGGAAATTGAACTGCCGCCGGTCGCAATCGGTGAACAACCACCTAGGTCCACAGAAACCGAAACTCCTGCAACTGCGCCTGCCCCCGGGCCGGCGTCAAGCACCGCTGCTGCCGCGTCCCCGGCGGTGGCGGAGCAACTCAAGAGTCTCCAACAACTCTACCAAGAAGGTCCTCCGTCGGCCGAAGCGCCCGCCGGAGGCGGCATCGGTACGATCGCCCTCCTCAGGACGGTGATGTGGCTATGCGTTCTGTGCGCCGCGATTATTTTTGGCCTGTATCTCCTGCGCAAGTACGCCCGGCGCACCCCCCTCCTCGCGGGACAGGATCTCGGCGTCGTCCTGGGACGGGTCTACCTGAATCCCAAGACTTCCATCCATTTTGTCAAAACGGGCGGCCGCGTGCTGTTGATCGGCGTCACACCGCAACAGGTGAGCTTGTTGAGCGAATTCGATGCCGCCGCCTCTGAGGAACTGGCGGCCGTGGGCAGCACTCCAGCCGAACCACGCCGTGAAACAGTGGCGTCAAACTTCCTGGCGGAACTGCAAGCCAACAATGCCGCACTCCGCCAACCGATTCGCGAAGACGATGATCTGGTCTCCTTGCGCAGCGACATCCAGCGGCTTCAACAGTCTCTGCAGGAGAAAATGCGTGAGACGCATCCGTAATTCACTTTTCGGACTTCTCGCCACGCCCCTGCGCACCTCGTTTTTCCTGTTGCTGTTTTGCATGTTTCTGACCCTTCCGGCCACCGCTCAAGAAGCCGGGGGATTGCCCGGCGATCTTCAGAACTTCATTGCGCCCGAGGGCATCTCCACCTCGCTGTTCATTGTCTTTCTCATCACCGTCATCGCGCTGGCGCCGTCCATTCTCGTGATGACCACGTCATTCACGCGCATCATTGTGGTGCTCGGGTTCCTCCGGCAGGCCCTCGCCACACAACAGACTCCGCCCAACCAGGTCCTGGTTGGGCTTGCTTTGTTTTTGACCTTTTTTATCATGACGCCCACCTACTTGCGCGTGAACGATACCGCGTTGCAGCCGTATCTCCGCAACGAACTTGAAGCCCAGGAAGCGGTCGATGCGGCGCTGGTACCCATCCGCGAGTTCATGTTCAAGCAGACCCGCCCGAAAGACATTAAATTGTTCATGGACATTGCGCGCCGCGAGCGGCCGAATTCCGAGGCGGATGTCCCGACGACGGTGCTCATTCCGGCGTTTGTCATTTCCGAG
>JACPGD010000214.1 GCA_016182645.1 Candidatus Hydrogenedentota bacterium
GCCGGCGAGTATTGCACTTCGATATCGCAACGTCATCTCATTGATGTAAATCCCTAACGTCGTGGTCATTCCCATCATCGCGACCACGCCGAGGATGGGATATCCGGGATAATTCAGTCCGGCCAGTATGAGTGGTGCGTGCCAGAATCCCCAGATCATTCCTAGGACGATGTAGGCCCTCCATTTTCCGAGAGGCATGAGTTTAGGAAGGAGATAGCCGCGCCATCCGAGTTCCTCGCCAAAGCCAAAAACACCATTGACCGTGGGCCCAAGAGCGAGGCTGGCGACGAAGATCAACGGCAAGAGAATCCGAGAATCAGGCATTGTGGCAGTATCAATGCCAAAACTCGCTGCCGTGCGGCGTACGTGTTCCAAGCGCCAGTCCGGTGCCCCTAGGCCCAGCAGCCAAGTCAAGGCGTAGATAATCAGGAAGCAAGCCGGAATAATAAGAGCTGATGCGAGAAAGGGTTTGAGCGGGCCCAGCCGCAGCATAGTCGAAGCAAATCCCTCTTTCGTGATGAACTTGACCACGATAAATGTTGAGAGAGTTGGCACCCACATCACCAAGCCAATCAGGAGCGCCACGTAGGCTGGAGGCGCCGGCGTATCCGGCGAGAGGCCGAGATTTACACTCAGCCCAGTCGCAATGAGGCATCCCTCATAGGCAAAGGTGAGGCCAAAAGTCAGCAGAAGAAAAGCTGCAATCCCTTTATGTTCAATCATACGCTATCGATAATAGGTGACTGTCCCTAGTTTTCCCATGCTCAGCCGGCGGCGGCTGACAAGAATAAGCAGAATGGCCAAGGCTGCTAGCGCGCCGGGGCCGGCGGCTGGCAACCCGGAGCCGGCATCCAGGGGGTCGCTGCCGAGGTCGACTTCGTCGCCGTCGGAGAGGCCATCGCCGTCTGAGTCGGCATTGATCGGGTTTGTGGCCAGGAGGGCTTCCTCGCCGTCGGTCAATCCGTCGCCGTCGCTGTCCACCGAAAAATCCGTCGGCACAAAATCGAACTCGGGGCCCCCGGCTGTCTTCCCGCCGCCGGACGAAAAATGCATCGTGAAGACCTCCAGATCCTGCAGATCCACGTCCATATCCGAGGTGCAGTCGGGCAGGAAATGCCCAGGATCATGCTGCCAGTCCGTCGCGCTGTCCGTCGTCAACACTCCCTCCAGTCCGGACAGGTCATTGCTGTCCGCTTCTACCTCAACGCCGCCTTCTTCGCCGACTTTCGTGAACGTGAACATTGGCTGGACGGGCAGGGTGGCGATGAAGGTGCCGCCGTTGGGATGAGTGCGCGTCACAGACAACGTACCTGGCGGCACTGCAATATCCGATAAATCCACGCGCACGTCCCACGGCTCCGTCGCGGTCCCATACGTGACGGTAATGGGCGCCACACTCACCAGCGACAGCGCCACGAGTTCAATCGGGACCGTGTCCGTGGCCCCGTCAATCGGCAACATGGCGGGTTCTTTCACTTCAATGATAGTGTCCGTCATCCCCAAGGTCCGCCCCACGCAGGTGTCAGGATGGTCCACCACTGGATCGCTTTGCAGCACGACAACGCCGTCAAACGGCAGCGATCCTGGCTCGAAGAAATCAGCCGGGATGGGCGTGCTTGCGAAATCCCACATCGTCTGGCCCGCGTTGTGCAAGAGCACATTTCCCGGCGCTATTTCCAGGGGCGATCCCGCCTGACAGGCGCTTTGCCAGTCGAATTGCGAGCGGGAACCGGAAGTGGGAAACGCTACCAGCCCCAAGTCGCCCACGCCGATGTGGCCCTGCTCCGCGCAGTCCGGACAGGTGAATCCTTCCGGTGGATCAAAGCGCCAGACGCAGCTGATCGGGAGTGAATCGATCGCATTGGTGAAATCGCGGACAGCCAAGTCGCCCTGTCGCGTAAAGGTGAACATGGGCCGGATGGCCACGCCGCCGGACACCGTGCCGCCGTTCGTGTTGTCCAGCGTAAACGTCAATACGAAACGGTAATGGGGGCAACGCTCACCAAGTGCAGCGCTACAATTTCGATGGGGACGGTATCGAAGGACGCAAGACCAGAAAGATCCGCCGCCTCCATCCGTTGGACGATGGTGTCGGCATCGCCCAAGCCTGTCCCCGGGCAGAGCGGCGTGGTCTCGAGCGGCACGCCCTGCAAGGGAATCACGCCGTCAAAGGGCTGGGAACCCGGGTCAAAAAAGTCCGCGGGGATCGGTGCGCTCGAGAAATCCCACGACGTGTTCGTGTCGGTCTTGAACATGTCATACCCCGCGGGGACCACCACCTGGGCCTCCAGCGGCAGGCAGACCGACACCAGTGCGATCAAAGATGAAAGATAACCCCAAGTCGCGCGCATAAAGGCCTCCCTTTCTCCGGGAAAATAGATGTGCCCCACCCACTTCTCGGAAGTAGCAACCACACCCGCCACCGTGGCCGCCGTTGAGGAGGTATCCGCGTACGACAATCAAAGCACAGGTTTACGTACGATCGCCCGTGCCCACTCCATCACTCCTCGCCACCGGCTGCCACGAAGACCCGTACTTCCTGACCCACAAGGGCACTATAGCACTGCTTTCCCGGGGCGTCAAGACTTGAATTCGGAATGCGGAGTGCGGAATGGGGACCACAACCCCATCCCCCTTGGCACCTTTTGGGAGGGCCGGGGTTTCAACGGATGTGGCGGGCCGGGCGCTCGCTTGGTATGATGCCGGGGAGGGGGGAAGAGGGATGTTTCGAATGCGTCGATGCCTACTGTGGGTGGCTTGTTGTCTCTGGAGCATCGCGCCCACGGCAATGGCGGCCCAAGTGACGCTCTCCGGCGTGGTCACTGACAGTGTCTCCGGCTTGCCGCTCTCTGGCGTGGAACTTGGATTCACGCGCGTGGCAATGGTGGGCGCGGGCGGGGCGAATGAATCCATTGCGGTGGAGGCGACGGCGCAGACGAATGGGAGCGGGCAGTATTCGTTGTCGGTGGACAATGCGCTGCCGGACCTGGATCAAGTGCTGGTCTTCACGCGGGCGTATGACCACCTGAACGAGCTTTACAACGATGTTAGCATTGCCGGGCGGACGCCGACGCACGCGGAGATTGCCCTGGCGGGGGTGGTGGCGGTGGACTTGCGTGTGACTGTGCCGAACGTCAATCTTGTCCTCGAACCCGGCGGCGTGGGCGGCAAGACCACCTACATGCTGGAAATGCGCGACGGCGTGACGCACATCGCCACGGATGTGTACCTGCCGCAGGGCGCGGGACCATGGCCGGTGGTGCTCTACCGCACCCCTTACGACAAAGATTCCGACGGCGTGGCCGTGTGGTCGAGCTACACCGATGCCGGCTACGCCGTGGTGACGCAGGACCTGCGCGGCACGGGCGCGTCGGAGGACATCTTTCGCGCGTTTCGCGACGATGGCTGGGGCGAGAACCAGGACGGCCACGACACGGTGCTCTGGATCTTGGCGCAGACGTGGTGCGATGGGCGCATTGGCACGGTGGGCAGTTCCGCGCGCGGCATCTCGCAGAACATGCTGAGCGGGAGCCTGCCGCCTGGCCTCGAGTGCCAGCACGTGGGCGTCGCCGCGTCGAACATGTTCACCCAGGCCATGTTTCAAGGGGGCGGTTTTCTCAAGGCGCTCGCGGAAGGCTGGATGAGCGGACGCGGCCCGGAGGCGCTCAATTATTTGAATACGGTGGTGAAGGCGCACCCGCTCTACGATGCATACTGGCAAGGCGCCAACTACGAGACGCGCTTCGCGCAGGTGGACTGGCCCATCGTGAACCGTGGCGGCTGGTATGACATTTTTCTCCAGGGCACCATCAACAATTTCACCGGCATTCAGCACAACGGCCAGCCCGGCGCGGACGGCAGACAGAAGCTCATCATCGACCCTTACGGCCACGGCGATGGCGACGGCGGCTTTGACTGGCCGCCGGGCTGCACGAACGCACCGGTCGCCTATGCGAGCGAACGCGCCTGGCTCGACTATTGGATCAAGGGCATCAACACGGGTGTCATGAACGAGCCCGCCGTGTGCTATTACGTCCTGGGCGACGTGGACCAGCCGAACGGCGTGGGAAACGAGTGGCGTTTCGCGGACGACTGGCCGGTCCCGGCAACGGACGTGAAGTTCTACCTGCACCAAGGCGGTTTGCTCAATACCACGCCGCCAACCACAAACGAGACCACCAACACCTACGTCTACGACCCCGCGGATCCCGTCCCCACCTATGGCGGCTCGAACCTCACGATTTCGCGCGGCCCTTATGATCAGCGGCCCGTCGAAAACCGCACCGACGTCATCCTTTTCACCACGCCCGTGCTCCAGGACTACGTGGAAATCACGGGCAAAGTCCTGGTCCGGCTTTACGCAGCCAGTTCCGCGCTCGATACCGATTTCACCGCGAAACTCTGCGATGTCTATCCCGATGGTCGCTCCATGAATGTCTGTGATGGCATCATCCGCGCGCGCCACCGCAATTCTCAGAGCTATGAAGAACTGCTCACGCCCGGCACGATCTACGAGTTCGAAATCGACCTCTGGGAGACGTGCATCGCCTTCGCGGCCGGCCACCGCATCCGCGTCGCCATTTCGAGCAGCAATTACCCCCGCTTCGAGATCAATCCCAACACCGGCGAGCCCTTCAACCAGCACACCGCGCTGCTCCCGGCCACCAACACGCTCCACCACTCGCGCCTTTATCCGTCGCACCTCCTCGTGCGCGCTACCGGGCCCGACACCAACGCCGACGGCCTGCCGGACATTGCCGACCTGGACGAAGACGGCCTCAATGACGATGTGGAATGGCGTATCATTCTTTTCGATGCTGGGGATGACCTGGATGACCTCGCGGACGTATTCGCCACGGGCGACTTCGATGCCGACGGACTCGACAATCTTGAGGAATCAACCGCGGGTACCGACCCCACCTGCACTGACACGGACGGCGACGGACTGAACGATGGCACGGAAGTGGGTCTCGGCACCGACGCCCTCAACTCCGCCTCGCACCCCTCCATGGCCCAAGCGTATGTGAATTTCAGTCTGCCGGCCGGCGCAGTTGAGCGTGGCTCCGCCGTCAATCCCTTCAACAGCCTCGATGAGGCCCTGATCGTCGTGACCGCCGCCGGGGAAATCATCTTCCTCGGTCCCGATGTCGACGCCTGGTACGGCCGCATCACCCAGTCTGTCCGCCTCCGCACTACCGGCGGCCCCGTCCGCATTGGCGGATAGCCACTTTCCCGGGTCGCGGGCAGCCGGATCAGCCAGACCGGTCGGACCAGTCAGACCAGCCGGACCGTCCGATCAGTCCAATCCGACCGATCGGTCCGATGGTCCCACCCCACCAACTGACCGCAGCCCTCAGTTTGCCGGCTTGGAACCGATGAGATTACCGTCCGCGTCAATCGCAATGTCTCCCGTTTCCGGCCACGAGCGGCCACGGGGCTTCTCGAGAAACTCCTCGCGCGTGAGCGCGAAGGCGGGGCTGATTTCGATAGCGATGGTAATCCGCCCGGCTTCATCGCGCGGTACGCGGTAACCGGCGGCTTCCAGCCACTGCGCCCAGTAGTCGCGCATGATGGCCCAGGCGCGTTCGACGGAGTTGTCGCCGCTGAAGGATTTTATGGGCGTGTATTCGCCAGGCGGATCGATTTCAAGCGCGATGGGAGGGTGCTGCGTGAAGCGGAGTGCGTCGAAGATGAAAGTCTCGAACTTGTAGGCGTTCGGCTCTTCCGGCTCCACGCGCTTGCCCTGCTGGTCGATGAACGGAACCTGCTTGTGTGCGCGGTGCCAGGGGAAATGTTCAAAGTCGCGGTAGACCCGCTCGATGAAATCCACTGAAATGACATGAATGGCAGGATTCCCGGCGTAGTACACGACGTGGCCCTGCTCATCCGTTTCGAGCAACTGCGGATAGAGGTCGAGTTCGCTGTATTCAATCACGCGGTACTCGCCGTCGCACAGGCAGTGCACGCCCACCGCTTCACGCGGCTGGTGTTTCCGGTGGCTCTTGGACGACATTTCGGCGCGGTGGAGAATGTGATAGCCGATGAAACAGGGGTCGGCGACCTTTACGGCCCAATTGTCCACCTGGAAATAACTCAGGATGTCAATGCCGCGCCCGCGCGCGTTGGCGATCACCTGGTTTTCGACCATGGCCGGGATAGCGCCACCATGGCCGTTTGGATTCATGGCCAGGCGATCGGGTTGATCCAGCATGAATTTGCCGGATTCGTCCACACATGGCACCATCCGCTGTTTTAGAAAGAAGATGTCTTCGCACCGCAGGTCAAAGTAATTGTTCCCCTCGAAAAAGGCCCGCGTTTCAGCCTCGTTAGTGTCGCTGACCATGATGTACCAGGGCAGCACGCACTCATAGCGCCGCTGAAGGTTGTGGATCTTCTCCGCGTGGAAGGCGAAGAACGACTTCTTGCTGACGGGACCGATCGGATAGGCGCCTTTTGGTCCTTCAAAGCCAAGGCGCGTGCCTTGGCCGCCGGCCACCAGGAACAGGCCGACCCGCCCCGCTCGCAGTGCCTCCTCCCCGGCCGCCAGGGCCGTCTGGGCATCCGCTCGGGAAGGATCGATAACCGGGATAACGGGCACGGGCCGAATCGTCTCGAAATGTTCCGGTTCCGGCGCTGCCAGCACCCAATGTTCAGCCAGCCGGCGCATCAGGGGAAAATCGACCTGCTCCAGGTCGGTCAGGAGGCGGTCACGTCCCGTGCGATCAAGCGTTTCCCAAAACTGGAAAACGTGGTCTTGGCCGTACTGACGGGCAAGTCCGCGCAGGGCCGCCTCGCGCGTGGTCATGGGCGCTCCACCCGCGCTTTGCCGTGCTTGCTCATTTCCGCGCGTTGCGCACGATTGGGCAGCAGCCCCGGCTTGGTCCCTTCGAGGATTTCGAACTTGCTGCCGCAGCCATCGCACAGGCCGTAGTCGAAGCCGGGATACTCGAGCGGTTCGCCGCACTTCGGGCAAGCGGGCTGCGCCTGGGCATAAATGACCCCGGCATCCTGAAAGGCCAAGCCACAGCACGGGCAGGTGCCCAGGGGATGCATACGCCGCCAACAGCGGCTGAAAGAGCGGGGCCCGCTGCACACACTGCAATAAATGGTGCGCCCGACCAGAGGGCGCGTCACATCGCCTTCCTTGCCGCCGCCCTTGTCCTTTGCCGCTCGGCCAAACAATGCCATTGGTGCAAACTCCCTGAGATGCTTATTGGACAGACGGGGGTGGGAAATCGATGACTTCGGTGGGGGGAGTCTCCTCGGTGTCTTCTTCGTGCTCATGCACTTGCGCGCCGAGGGGATACGCCCGCACCGCTATCTGGTCATTAAATTCGCCGCGCGCCGTCTTGACAGTGAAGCTGATGTTTGCGTCTTCACTGGCTGTCAGCGGAGCTTCGGGCACGGACACCTCAAGCAAGAACTGGTTTGCTGATTCACCTGGCCGTGGGGCCACCCCGATCTTGCTGTTGCTGCTCTGCACGTTCGAGATTTCGATGGGGACCTCCGAAGCGATGGTGGCGGTCGCGCTCTTTCCGTCTGAGCCGCCGATTCCCTCGCGAATGACCAACTTGCGGGGATATTGCGGGGTGACGGTATACGGCGCGCTAATCTTGGCCCTCACCCCCAATGGGAATAGCGGCAGCCGCGTGATATTCGTGGCAACGTTTACATAGCGCGAAAAATCCCCTTGCGGCAGGGTCGGCCGCAACTTAATCGTAATGTCGTATTCGGCCTTACCGGGCGTCTTCCACTCTGATTCCGGGACTTGGCGCACGGCCCCCTCGATTTCCGGCACGGTGACCGTCGCATACTCGGAAACGTCGGTAACCTCGACCGGCTGCTCGCGCACCTGGCGCAGCCGCAACGTCATTTCAGGCGTCTCGCCTTTCAGGATCTCGCCAAAATTGGCCTCCGCCGGCTCCAGATCGAATTCCGGATCGATGTTGACCGTGACTTTTACCGGGACTTGCGTGTTCTCGGGATCATTGCTGCTGATAGTAAGGGTCTTCTGGGAATGAAAGCCGGGAATTCGCGTGGGATCAACGGTAATATCGATGTACGACTGGCCCCCCGGGGGAATAGTGGCCCGTTCGATTGGAATATGCCCCTCCGTACACAGGCAGGACGTTTGAATCTCATTGATTTGAAGGTCACGCTTCCCGCGATTGAAGACTTTCAGGGTGGCCTGGGCCGTTTTCTCGCCGCTGATGGTCCCCATATCAAGATCCTGGGTCTCCACCTCGATCTTCGGGACCAGGGAAGGGTCGTCCTCAATCGAAGGCAGCAGCCCCTGACTCGCACCAGTATCCTGCTGGCGCGTCTTCGCGATGGACTTCAGGAATTCCTCGTTGTCCTCTTCCGGGCTGATGCCGGCACGATTGCCCCACACCAGGGCAAAGACGATAAAAGCAGTAATCAACGCGACGACGGCCGCGGCCATATGCTGGGCACGGATTCTCATGCTCACTCCATCTTCAAACGCACGGCGTGCTGTTGTTCAAGCTTTTGCAGAGATAAATCAAGCGTACTATATAGCGGGCCGGTGATTTCACCGTCAAGCTCCCGGCCAAGCAACCAGGCGCCAACGACGGGCTCATACAAGGGAACAACGGTGCGCGCGAAGGGACATTCCCGGTGGATGACCAACCGCATGGCATCTTCCAGGACCGGGCTGCTGCCTTTGAAGACGCTGCCGGCCATTACCACGTCGAACTGTTCTCGCGTCATGCCGAGATGACGGGCCACGCCGTTCACCATTTCGCCAAGATAGCGGCCGCCGGCCTCAAGGATATCACAGGCGGCCCTATCGCCCTCCTGGGCCGCCTCAAAGACCAAGGGGGCCATCGGTTCCAGATCGAAATACGATTTTTGGCGCCGGTACATCGTATAGAAGAGGTCGTCCGCGTCCTTGCACCCGGCACGCGCCACAAACTTCTGGGTGAGAAGCGTTGGCGAAATGATGCCGTCGCGGGCGCGCCACACTTCTTTCAGCCCCTCGATGCCAATGTCGGAGCCGCTCGTCTTGTCGCCGAATTCGCCACTGATTCCGCCAACCCGCGCTTCCTGTCCTTCGCGGTTCTTCCCCGCGCAAACGCAGCCGGTGCCGCAGGCGATTACCACGCCGAAGGGCTTCCGGGTGCCACCGCGCAGTCCGCCCATGCTGTCATTGCGAAAGACCCGCCGGATCTCGCCAAACATGGGCTTGAAGATTTCGCGGTCCAGCAACACATAGTCTTCCGGCACATCCGCGCCAGCGATACCCATGCCGATCCCTGCGACGTCCTCAAGACCCGTTCCGGCGCCTTCGAGCGCCGAGGCGACGGCTTTCCAGATCTCCGCGCGGGCCGCTTCCACGCCGAACACCTCGTAGTTTCCCGCGCCAGCGCGGCCAAACCCGAGAATATTTCCCTGGGCGTCCCCCGCAAGACAAAAGGTCTTCGTGCCGCCTGCATCGATACCCAAATACACCGCAGTCGCTCCCCTTGTGAGAAAAGCGGCGCGGGTCATGGCCCGCGCCGCAAGTAATACCAAGAATTAAGGCTGGACCCTCACGAATTGCCGCGCAGCTTCTCGAGGGTGCGCCGCGCTTCTTCGGCGTAGGTGGTGGCCGGGTAATTCGTCACCACTTCCTGAAGAAGTGCTTCGGCCTTGTCCCGCTGTCCCAAACGCGCGTAGGCAATGGCCTCATTGTGCATGGCACTGGGGGCTTTGCTGCTGCTCGGGTACTGGGCGCGCACCTTCTCGAATTCGTCGATCGCGTTTTGGTGCTGCTCCAGCTTCAGATAGCTGTACGCGCGCCAGAACAAGGCATTCGCGCTCAATTCCGCGTCGTTGTTGGGATATTGGGTCAGGTACTCCGAGAACAACTCGAGCGCCTGATTGTAGTCCTCGTCAATCCAGGCCTTTTGCGCACGTTGATAGGCTGTCTGATGGTCACCCGATGCCGCCGGGGCGGGTGGCGCCGGGGGCGGCGCCACGACGACTGACTGCGTCGTCTCGGTCGGCGTGACTGTCGATGGCACTTCAATCGTTGGTGTCCCCGTCGTTACTTCGGGAGACGATCCCACGGCAGGCCCGGACGCCCCTGGCTCGCCCCACCGCCGGTAAAGTGTGGACTTAAACTCGCTCAACTCCTGCGCAATGCCATCCAGACGCGCCTGGTTCTCTTCCAGGAGCGACCCGATACGCCGCGTCTGTTCGTCATTCTCGCCCACACGCGCCGTCAGCGTGGCAGTCGTCTCATTCAACTGAGTCATGGTGCCTTCGAGCGTGTTTTCAAGTTTGACGACCCGACGATGCATGTCGTAGACGGTGTTTTGGAATTGGTCGCCGCCCGTCGTGGTGGCGCAACCTGCCAGCACCGCCATAACGGCGGCGGACAAGACAACGCTCCTGCTATGTTTCAGCCTCAACATCTCCGCGCTTGCTCCCTTGGGCGTAGTTTACTGCGCCTTGTTGAATTCCACGCGGCGGTTCTGGGACCAGGCGGCCTCGTTGCTGCCCATCGCCGCGGGGAATTCCTCCCCATAGCTGATGGTCACAAGCTGGCTGGCCGGAATCCCCAGCGTTATCAGGTGATTCCGGACCGACAGTGCGCGCCTTTCGCCCAGGGCCAGGTTATACTCCTGGGTCCCGCGTTCGTCGCAGTGGCCGGCTAATTGGATCAACACGCCCGGGGCCTGCTTGATCTTGTCCGCGTCCTGGGACAACGTCGCCAGGGCATCGGGCCGCAACGAGGCGCTGTCGTAATCGAAATACACCGTCTGCAGCCCGGTCGCCGGGTTGAACAGAATTTCATCCAGATTGAGGGTGGGTTGGCCCGTGCCCTCGGTCCCGCCGGCTGGAACGGTGCTGGGCCCCGTACCGTCCATTTCGGGATTGAGTGCGGTCTGCTTTTTGTGTTTGCAGCCCGCCGCCAGCGAAACCGCCAGCGCCACACAGATTGAATACGTTACTACCTTCCACTTTGCGCTCATATGCACCTCCGACGGAGACTCCTTGCTTGGGGTTGACAGAAAAGAAGAAACGACAGCCGCCATCGGGATGCTACCAGACTTGCGGGACGTTCTTCAAGTTACATCGACATATGAATGCCCCAAACAGACGAAAAGTTCCGGTTTTTCTCCATTCCTTCAAGAAACGCACTGCAAATCATCTCTTATTATGGGGCCCGTTGCGCCTCTCCGCAATGCGTAAAACCCCGGCTCTTGCTTAAGGAAATCTCCCGTGACTGCTCTGTATTCTTCCCATTCTTCCCATCAGCCAGACCCGCCTAATGCTCCACCCGCTCGATAATCGTTGCCGTCGCCATGCCATGGCCGATGCACATGGTTTGCAGGCCAAAGCGCTTGCCGGTCCGTTCTAGTTCGTGCACCAGTTTCGTCATCAGTATGGCGCCCGTCGCACCGAGGGGATGTCCCATCGCGATGGCGCCGCCATTGGGGTTGACCTTGGCCATGTCGGGCTTCAATTCCCGCGCCCAGGCGATCACGACGCTGGCGAAGGCTTCGTTAATCTCGATGACGTCCATGGCGTCAATGCTCATGCCAGCCTTTTGCAGGACTTTTTGGGTGGCGGGGATGGGGCCGGTGAGAGTGAGATCCGGTTCGCTGCCGACGACGGCCCGGGCGAGCAGGCGCGCGCGCTTCTTCAGCCCCAATTCCTTGCACCTGCTCGCGCTGGCCACCAGGACCGCGCCCGCGCCGTCGGAAATCTGGCTGGCATTCGCGGCGCTGACCCGGCCGTTCTCGCGGAACGGTGTTTTCAGTAGGCCCATTTTCTCGACGCTCACGTCCCCACGGATGCCCTCGTCCGCATCGACGATCCGCGTCTGGCCGTTCTGACTCACCGTGACTGGCATAATCTGGCTTTTGTACCAGCCGTTCTCGCGGGCGCGGTGCGCGCGCCGGTGGCTCTCGGCGCTGAATTCGTCCATCTCCTGGCGGGAAATGCTCCATTTATCGGCGATCAGTTCGGCGCACTCGCCCATGCTCTTGAGTTGATAGGGGAATTCCTTGAGAAAATCCTCGGTGAGCACGCCCCAGTCACTGCCCATCGGGACGCGCCCCATCATCTCGATGCCCGCGCCAATGACGAGGCCCATGTCCCCGCTGGCCACGGCCTGGCTCGCAAAATGGACCGCTTGCTGGCTGCTGCCGCACATGCGGTTGATCTGAACGCCGGGCACTTCGACCGGAAACCCCGCCATCAGCAAGGCCAGTCGGGCGATGTTGGCGCCCTGTTCACCGATGGGAGATACGCAGCCTGCGATGATGTCTTCCACGTCCGATTTCTGGGCGCCCGCGCGCTTGCACACCTCCTCCAGCACCATTGCGAGCAATTTCACGGGCGCTATCGTGCTGAGCGCGCCGTCCGCCTTGCCCCGGCCCATGGGGGTACGAACGGCTTCAACAATAAATGTATCTTCCACGGCGCAAACACCTCCTCTTGAGTATTTCCGGGTACGACAATGCCCCTTCAAACTATAGCTTTCATGGCCGGGGCGTTCAAGAAAAAGAAAGGCTGGAGCAGGAATCAAGACCCGGTTCCGGCCCTGAGTAACCATTCAGTGACGCGAGGCGCGACCGGCGCAAGGACGCAATTTCGGGAGGGCGCTCATCCTCCCGACGGCGCCCATTCTCCCGACGGCGCCCATTCTCCCCATCTCGCCCCCTTTCACTGAATGGTTCCGGCCCTGAAAATTTCTTGTAGCCAGATCATGGACGTTGGGCTATACTCTTTCAAGTGAGGTAACTGGTGCGGGCCGGGGCCATGCTCCCGCGCACGCGCCCGAGTCACCCGCGAGTGGTTGGTTGCAGCAGTACTTCGGGGAAGGGGCATTACTCCCTCCCAGGACTGAAGTACGTCCAAGGAGGCAGTATGATCAGGGTCACGTGCGGCATTTTGTTTTGTCTTTCCTTTTCCTTCCTCTCCACGCTCGCGGAGGCGACCCCTCCGGGATTGCCTGCGAGTGTGCAACTTGAGGCCGCCAGCGTGCCAGAAATTGGCGGCAGTGTGCCTATCACGCTGACCGTGACGGCCGAGGCAGACCTCAAGGATCTTCAGGTCAGCCTGAGCACCACCGGCGACCTGATCCTGGAAAGCCAGGCTGTTCTGCCGCTGGGCGATTTGGTTGCAGGGGCCGGGGCAAGCGCGGCCGCACAGGTCCGCCTTACAGGGGCGGGCAACAGCACCTTGAAGGCGCTGGTCATCGGCAGAGTCTCCGGCAGTGCCGCCCCCGCCACGGCCGTCGCCGAATACTACTTCGTCGCGCGATACGATGAGGTGCTCTACGGCCGCGATCCGCATATCACGCTTGAAATCAAGCACCTTCAGGCCGGGCGGAAAGCGGGCACGATTGACCGGTCAGACTATGACGCCCGAGTGAGTGAACTTACGGGAGGTGGGGCCGTCCTCGAGGACAACACTCCCCGGCCAAAAATCTCCTAGCCAGAACTCGACGCGGCGACCGCGTTTGCCGAAGAAGCTCTGGGCATTAGCCTGCCTCCGGCCTTCAAAGCTACTCCCAAGGCCAACATCACGATCAGTGGGCAGATTCAATGGACCGACGGGAACGG
Source organism: Candidatus Hydrogenedentota bacterium (assembly GCA_016182645.1). Taxonomy (GTDB): domain Bacteria; phylum Hydrogenedentota; class Hydrogenedentia; order Hydrogenedentales; family JACPGD01; genus JACPGD01. Next base: position 13,581 of record JACPGD010000214.1, read on the forward strand.
CGGACTGCACCCTGCCCGCTTTGTACGTCTCCAACTCATCGAGGTCAACGGAAGCACGCAGCAGGTGCTGACGGAAGGCCAGACCGATCTGGCGGGGCAATACACGTTCACCGTGAACAATGACGACCCCGAAGGGGCCGGCGGCCGCGACATGTTTCTGGCGGCCTTCACAGATCTGACCGGCGCCGGCACTGGCGTTCAGGTCTACGACCGCAACACCGGTAACATCTACAATATCACTTCTGGCCTGTACAGTAATGTCAGTGACAACGCGAATTTCTTTGTCAATCTCACGGCCAATAACACAGATACCAACAACCGCGCCTTCGGCATCTTTGATGCCTTGTTCTTAAGCACCATCTATGTCAATGGCCGCTTCAGCCAGGTGCTGGGCGTGCCCGTCGTGGGCAAGATCCTGGCGGAGTATCCCGGCCCCAATACCACAAACTCTTTCTTCAATCCCACCACCAACCATCTTGAAATTCGCATCAACCATTGGAACTCGTGGGACCTGCTGCACCATGAGTACGGTCACTTCGTAACGCAGACCTACAACTTGCGCGCGCCCGCGGCCGCGGCCCACTGGATCGCGCAGAACATGAGCGCGGCCGGTGATGGAGCGGGCGGCACTCTCGGCAAACTTACCGGCATGCAAATCGCCTGGGGCGAGGGCTGGCCGACCTTCTTTGGGACACGCCTGCAACAGTCCCTTTTCGCCATTAATCCTGCCCTCAACACAAATGTCCCATCCACAGGCGACACTTTTTACACGGACTTCGGCGGGAACTTCAGTTATGACCTGGAAGGCAGTGCGGTCATCGTTTCTGGGGTGTCCACCGGGCAGACCATCCTCGGGGAAGATTGCGAAGGCGCCGTGCAACGCGCCTTGTATGACTTTGCCGATGGTGGGACCGAGACGGGTGACACCATCCAGCTTGGCACGGATGTGCTCGATGCCGAGCAACGGCTCTTCCAGGTCGCGTTCAACGCCAGTGCCACAACTTTCGATGCCTTTTTCCGCGCCTTGACCTCGCAACAATTCGGACCGCCCTTGGGCGAGGTTCTCGAAATGCATGGCCTCGGCTCCCGCATCACAGGTCCTCAGAAGTATGCGAATTACACCCCGTTCCAATCCGGCAACGACCTGTTCTGGCAAACCAATGCCGCGCCAACCCTGCAACAGAGCTCCTACGTCTTGGAGTTTTGGACGAACCAGTATGGGAGCAAGCTTCTCGAGATCGGCACGGGCAGCCCTACCAGTGCTGCCATCACTGGCGATAGCCTGGCCACGATCTGGAACCACAACAGCCCTTATGTCTTCTGGTTCTTGCGCGGCACGAACACCCAGAACAATCTGAGCACCACCTATTTCACACGCACCTCGACCATTGGCGGGCTGCGCATGGGCGTGCTCATCGACAATTCGGCCAGCATGGCGGATGAACTGGTGGACGTAAAGCGCCAGTTCAACGAACTCTTCGACTTCTTGGGCGATGGATCGCGCTTCCCGACGGAGGTAGTCCTGGTCAATAGCGGCGCGCCTTTTTCCTTAATCGCGTCCACGAGCATTCCCGAACTGCGCGCGGCCATCAATGGCATTTCGGTGTCCACGGGCGAAGAGCCTTGCGAAAGAGCAATCCTCGACGGCGTCAAATTCCTCGAAGAACGGCAAACCTCCTATAGCAATATCTTCGTTGCCACGGACGCCTCCGATGCCTCGGGCACGGTGCTGGGTGGCCTGATCAATACATTGAAGGCCAAAAACGTCTACGTTTCGGCCCTGGTGACCGGCGCGTGCAGCGGCACGAAACAACTCGGCGGAGACGCCCTCGGCGCCTTGGCGCAGTTGGTCCGCGCCACCGGCGGCGCGCTGGCCTACGAACCCTCCGGAGTCCCCAGCGGCACGGACAACACCGTCCTCAACCTGGGTCTCGCCGCCAACGGCCCCGCCGTCATCAGTGTTGAACCCAACGTCTTGCCCGCCGGCTCCACCGCGGCCCTGCTCATTCGCGGCTCGGGCACAAACTTCACCGGCGCGAGCACCGTCTCCTTCAGCGGCACAGGGATCGCCGTGGACGCGGTCCAAGGCATCGACGCGTCGACCTTGATGGCCACGGTGACCGTCGCCGCCGATGCCGCCGTGGGCGCGGGCGACGTGATAGTCACCAGCGGCGATGAGGTCGCAAACGGCCTGCGTCTCCTCGAGATTACCGGCCCATCCGCCGTCCCCTCGATTATTGCCGTGCAACCGGCCACGATTAGCGTCGGAGCACCCACCCTCCTGGAGATCTTCGGCGTGGGCACCAACTTCAGTGAGTCCTCAACGCTGACGCTCAACTTCGAGGACGGCAATGCTTCCTCTATCTCGATTGAAAGCCTCAACGTCAACAGCCCCACGCAGCTCGCCGTCACCGTGACGGCAAATGAAGGCGATGAAGGCGCGCATGACATCGTTGTGACGACCGGCGGCGAAGTGGCGGCCGAATCCATGGACGCGGCGCTCCTCGTTGTGGCCCCGGTGGATACCTTCCCGGACTTCACTGCCGCGACGCCTTCCGATTTCCCGCAGGGCGGCACCAGTCTCTTGACCATCACCGGGAGGAACAACATCTGGCAGGACGCGGTCACGCAGGCGTCCGTCAATGGCGACGGCATTCTCGTCGATTCCACGAAGGTGATAAACTCTGACGAAGTGCAAGTGTGGCTGCAGGTGGCGGAAGACGCGCCGCTCGGTCCCCGTGATCTCACCCTGACCACCGGCGTGGAGGAGCGCACATTCTTCTCCGCCTTCACAGTCGTCTCCCCCGTCACCCCTATCGCGTTGGACATCCCTGCCGCAGTGCCGGTCGCGCATGCCGGCGTCGATCAGCAACATATCGTCACGGCAGGAGGCACAGTGGACGTTTCCCTGGATGGCTCCGCATCCGCCGCGCCGGAAGGCGAAACACTTGTGGCCTTCCATTGGACCGGTACTCCTGATCCGGACGATGTCATGTCTCCCCAGGTCAACCTGGGAGAAGGCGAGCATGAATTCACGCTCATCGTCGAAGACAGCAGTGGTGCATTCAGCGCCGCGGATACCGTGACCATCATCGTAGAGACAGAAGTACCCTTGGGCGATCTACCAACGATCGCGCAGCAATTGCTCGATGACTTCATCGCCGTTGATGACGGGGACGGCATGCTCACACTCGCGGAGGCCCAGACCATTGTTCCGGGATTGTCCCAAGCCCAGTTTGACGCGCTGGACATCACCGGCGATGGCCGCCTCGACATGGGTGAACTCGACACCACCATCGCCGGTGAAGGCGAGGGAGAAGGAGAAGGCGAAGGAGAGGGTGAAGGCGAAGGTGAAGGTGAAGGTGAAGGTGAAGGTGAAGGTGAAGGTGAAGGTGAAGGTGAAGGTGAAGGTGAAGGTGAAGGTGAGGGTGAGGGTGAGGGTGAGGGTGAAGGTGAAGGTGAAGGTGAAGGCGAAGGCGAGCCCATCCTGGAGGTGACTCCGAGTGAGACGGTGAACATTGGCCAGATTCCGGTCAACGAAACACGCGACGTCACCTTCACGGTCAGAAACACTGGTGAGGGTACGCTCGACGGGACTGTGTCCGTCATCGGAGAAGGATTCGGTGTGTTGGGGGGCAATGCGTTTTCCCTCGGCGCCGACCAATCAGACACATTCCGGGTCCGATTCTCCCCCCAGGAGAAGAAACTGTTTACGGGAATCTTTCGGGTTAGCGTGACAGGAGGGTCCGCCACGGACATCGGCCTGCGCGGCGAAGGTGTCGCCTCCTCCCCACTTTCCTGCGCGGCGGGCGCGGGCAGTGCAACGCGCCGGGGATGGTCGGGCGACATGTTTGTCTTCGGCCTGTGCACGCTTCTGCTTGGTCTGACTCTGCGGCGGCGGCAAGGCATGGGCAAGTAGCAATACGAAAGGACCACTGCAGGAAATGGCGCGGCGGCACACCACACTCGCGGATGGACTCGGTGACGTGTGAGGGGGCTGGAACTTTCCGCGCCTCACCGGTATTGTTAAGAGCATGAGCCGTCTGCGGTGGGTACAGATGTGTTTGTTGGCGGGAGTGGCGGGCCTATGTCTCGCGGGCTGCGCAACAAAGCGCTCCGAGAAGCCCGCGGCGCCGTCCGCCACGACGCCGTCGCGGCCCAGTGAGCCGTTCCCCACAGTGACCCTCGAGCAGGATTACGGCACGCTCGGGGAACTGGTGCGTCGGGTGGGCGAGGACGTGGGCGGCGGCCTCGTGCTGATGCACGGGCTTGAGCCAGCGCCCGCGCCGATCATACACCTGAAGAACGTACCCTATGCGCAACTGATCAGCCAGATTACCGAAGAAACGGGCCAAGCGGCACAGCAAAACCCGCACTATTACTTCGTGTACTCCCCCGCCCCTGTTTACAATTCCCTCCTCTCCCAACAACTCGGGCCGCAACTCCCGGAACATTATCGCGCCTTGACCGTGAGCGCGGCGTTCGGTGGTGGCACGGCGCTCTACAATGTTCTCGCCACAATCAGCAGGTCCCTCGGGGTCACACTCGTGGCGGACAACGTGATCTCTGACGCGGCCTGCGGTGAGTTGACGCTGCCCGAAGCGCCGCTGCCCGACGTCCTCGACGCCGTGTTCAAGAGTGCCCTACTGCCGCCCGAGGCCTACCAAATCGAAGCCACGGAGGACTATGTCCTGTTCCTGAATGCACGTTCGCCAGTGCTTGGCCCGACCCTGTTGAACGAATCCGCGCTGAGCGAAACGCAGCGCCAGCAGTTGGAGAAGCGGGTGGATCTCGAGGTGGCCGGCGGACCCAATGGTTCCACGGATGAACTATTCACCCGGGGCGACGTTTCCCTGCACGAGGTGTTGGGCGCGCTGTCCACGCAATGCGGCATGACGGTGACCTGCACTCCGGCACTCGTGGACTTTCCCGTGACGTGGACGGTGATGCATCAGGTCCCCATGCGCGTGGCGCTCGACCTGCTGATTCGCCAGTGGCCGGTGGCCCAGTTCGGTTACGAAGTGACCGAAGCCGGTATCCTGATACGCGAACGATAAATGCCAAGCAGGCAGCGCCGAGTATCTCTCTTGTCCCTGGTGTCCATAGTGTCCATAGGATCCATTAACCCTTTCCAGAGGCGGCTGCTGGCATCCGCACCTCAAACCACGCGCCGCCACCGTCACGGTTGCCGTAGGTCACGGTGCCTCCATGGGCCGTGACAACGCGATGGACAATGGCCAGACCCAGTCCGGTGCCCCCCTCTTTTTTGCTGAGGAAAGCCGTAAATAGTTCCTCGCCTTCGGTCAGTTGGATGCCCGGGCCATTGTCTTCGATCCGGAAGCCAAGACCGCCATCGCGAGGGACCACGAGCAGGGTGATCTCGCCACGGCCCGGCTCGACGATCTCGATCGCGTTGCGGAGAATGTTGGAGAGCGCCAGCGCCAGTTTACTGGCATCCGCTTCGAGAGGCGGCGGAGGCGCCACGTAATGCACGCGGAGCGTGGCGCGGCGTTCTTCCGTGAGCCGCTCACACAATTGCACCGCCCGATCGACAATCTCTTCGACAGCGCAACGGACCGGCTTGACGTCAAAAGGCCGCGCAAAGCTCAGAAACTGGGAAATCAGCTTCTCGAGTTGGGCCGCCTCCTCAAAGATCACCTTGGCTTTCTGCTGGTGCTCATTGCCTTCGCCGAGTTTGCGCATTAGGAGCTCGGCCATGCCGCTGATAACGCTGAGCGGGTTGCGCAGTTCGTGGACGACGCCCGCGGTCAGTTCACCAATCTGGGCCAGTTGCCGGTTCAGTTCCGCGGCGTGGCGCAATTGCCGAATCTCCGTGAGGTCAATGAAGAGGAAGATCACGCCGTTGAACGCATGGGGTCCCTGCAGCAACGAAGCCGTCATGCCGATGACCTTGGCGCCTTCGGGGGTGCTCACGGTCAGTTCGCGCCGCGACACGGGCTGCTGAGTCACTTGCATTTCCTGGAGAATGCCCCTGAATTGACGCAGTTCGTCAAGTTCGAAAAAACGGGCGCCCGGCCGCAGGACTTCGGGCGACAGGTGCAGGTGCGCGCAGGCCGCCGGATTGGCGGTGATGATCGCGCCCTCATGATCCACCGCGACGACACCGCTCGTGAGACTCGCCACAATTTGCCCGTAGTAGTCTTGGCTGTTCACGGATTTTGCACCAACACGGACAGGCAAGCAACCCTCCTTCGCATACGCAAAAGAACCACTTTCGGGCGCCATGCCCAGTCCCGTCTTCGGGACACGGCATGACGGCTACTTACTATACCCGCAAGCGGATTTCATCCGCCAACCGCGCGAATTCCGGCACCGAGAGTGTCTGCGGGCGGCGGCCCGGATCAATCTCCGACGCCCCCATCGCCGCCAGGACCGCGTCCGCCGGCGCGCCAAAGCCACCCGACTTGGTCAGCGAGTTACGCAAGGTCTTCCGGCGCTGGGCGAACGCGGCCCGGACCACCTTGAGCATGAAGCGGGGATCGGCAGTGAGCAATTCACCTTTCGGACGGCAGCGGAAGCGGACGATGCAACTGTCCACTTTCGGGCGTGGCACAAAACAGGAGGCGGGAACACGATGGATGATGTCAACCTCCGCGTAAAGCTGGCCCGCGACGGAGAGCACGCCGTAGTTTGCGTCGTTCACCGCCGCAATCAGCCGCAGTCCGACTTCTTCCTGCATCATGACGACGAGGGTCGCAAAAAACAGGGGCGGTTCGAGGAAATGAAAAAGCAGGGGCGTCGTGATGTAATAGGGCAGGTTGGAGAGCATCTTGTAGCGTGGTCCACCGGGGATAAACTCCTCGACCAGCTTCGGCAGGCTGTGGTTCAGGATATCGCCGCGGAACAGGCGCACGTGATCCAGGTGACCGAACTGGTCTTCGAGACAGGGCATGAACGACGCATCGATTTCGACGGCGAGCACCTTGCCCGCGCGCTCCACCAGGCGCCTGGTGAGTGCGCCCAAACCCGCACCCACCTCGACGACGTAGTCCTTTTTGTCCAGAGACGCCGCCTCAACCATGATGCGATTGATATTGTCATCGAGGAGGAGGTTCTGGCCGAGCGCCTTCTTGAAGTGGATATGGTAGCGCGCGCACATTTCGCGCAAGTTCATGGGCCGGTCCACAGCTTCGTCCATCGCATCTCCCGGAGCGCTCATATCGAGGTGAGCGCGACCACAAACTTGACATCGGGCGCGGCGGTGAATTGCATCGAAACCGGCACTTCCTCGATGGCCTGCGTCGTCACGGCGCCCGGGGCGGGGAGGGTCACGGGCACATTGAGGATGAGCGTGCCGTGGAAGTCCAACAAATCCTCTCCAGACTCCGAGATGGGAACTCCCAGCGAACTTAAGTAGGGCTTGCCCACAGTGTAGCCGCCCGTTGGAAAGGCAAACTTGGCCTGAAAGGTCCACTCCGGCGTTGCCGGATCCTTAAGGATGGTCCCGTCCAGGCCGAAAGTCCCCTTCACGTCGTAACCTCTACCATCCTGCCGTTCGAGCACCTGCACGCCGGCGTTGGACTGCTCCACGTCGAAAAGATGCAGCCCCATCCCGCCGCCTCCCGACGCTCCCGCCTTCGCCGCTGGCTCGGGCAGGGCCGGCAGCGCAGCACCCGGCTTTCCCGTCGGCAAAGGAGGCGCACCCTCAACCGGCGCGGACGGGATGCACCCCGCCAGCGCGCACATCGCCAGCATGATCGTCGCCGCCACGCGAAGTGGGGATACGACGCTTCTAGTCTCACCGAAGTACTTACCCAACAACGAAAAACCTTCTCAGCCCAGAAACGCTGAGCCCAATTCAACGATCTTGCCCGCCCATACGAACGACTGGAATTCACCTGGAGTTTAGCACAACGACCACGAATCTCACACTTCAGAGACAGGTGCCCTCGCGGAGAACTTCAAAGTATCTCCACTTTCTGAATCCATGTCCGCTGAACGTCCCTCTGGGTGGACGAGATCGTCGAGGCGGTTTGGAAAGACATCCGCCATTACGGTGCTTGCTAGTTCTTTCATGATTGCTGGGGTCAGAATGGTAGTAGTGTCACGATTATTCCAAGGTTTACGGAAATGACCTTTGTAAATTTTTGAGTAAAGACTTTGGTCACCCTTTTTCGACAACTCAAAACAGAAATTCTCGAAGGCAGTGGCCTGGTATGTATATGGGTTTATTAACATCCAATCGGAACAGATTATTGCAAAAATCGTGGGGGTGCCAAGGTAAAGACGAATATTCTGCGGGGGAACACCAATGTTTGAGGCGTTTCCGTCGCTGCCGGGCATCCCCTTAGTGAGGTACTTGAGCGTATCCACAATTTCACTCTTGATTGCCCCCGGTTTTCTTCCTTCAGCGTCCTCCCGCAGAAACGCTAATGCTGGATGAGTGAGCAGGAACTCAACTCGTACATTGTCCTCCAACTTCTTGCGCAGGATATCTGCAAACTCCTTCTTTCTGAGATCGCGCTCTGTTGGATCTAGTAATCCAGTGAGAGAAGAACCTATTATAATTACATGATCGCTCTCCACTACGTGCTTCTTAAAAGCGCTGATAGCTTCCTCGCGATCAGTGTAGAGACGTTCAACCCCTTCTCTAAGAAATGGAAGCATGTTTGTTTGAAGGTAATTGTTCAGCGCGTCCCCGACCAGACTCTCCATCTCAGATCTAAAATCATCATAAAAGAAGAGTCTCTGAGCAAAACCAAGCAGGCTGGCTGCAACCAGAGCGATTCCGAGCCCCGTTGTGAGAGGTTTAACAGTTTCAGACTGAAAAACAATAGGACCAAAAAACATTATAATACCTACTAGCATAGAGGCTGAGTAGAACAGAACTTGGAATCGCGTGCCCCTTGACAAATTTCGCCAGAATTGATGCAGCCTTTGCATTCTCGTCTCCTTTCAAGGCTTAGATATCAGAAGAGCGACAATTCATGTGACCCTATGGTAGAATATACATAAGTATCAACTTTGTCAAGACGAGTCCAACCACGATGACTGAACACAAATACAGCGCCACCGTCACCTGGCAGCGCCGCCCGGACGAGCCCTTCCTCGACAACCGCTATTCCCGGGGGCACCTCTGGCAGTTTGATGGCGGCGTTACAGTCCCCGCCTCGGGTTCTCCCCAAGTGGTTCCGCTCCCCATGTCCGTGCTGGAAGCCGTGGACCCTGAAGAAGCCTTCGTTGCGGCCCTTTCTTCTTGTCACATGTTGTTCCTCCTTGCGTACGCCGCACAACGGGGCTACGTCATCGACCAATACACCGACCAGGCCGCCGGCTGGATGGGCAAGAACGCCGAAGGCCGCACGGCCATGCTCAAGATCGCGCTCCGGCCCCGCATTGATTGGGGTGGCGACCGAATACCCACCGCGGAAGAAATCCAAACCCTGCACGAAAAAGCCCACCGCGCGTGCTTCATTGCAAATTCGGTCAAGTCTGAAGTAGTCATCGAAGCAATGAGACCTGGGGGAGCGCCCACGTGATTTCCCGCTATCCTCCGCTTGTAATCCTGAATCGCACGCAGCGATCAATAAAGGAACGGATGTGCGACTTGACGGGATTCTTTCTCTCGACCCGGGCAAAGTCGTTAGTAGCGCAGATACGGTCGCGCCCCGAGCCGGACTGGCAAGCGTGGGGGCCAGACAGCAAGCGACGCGAGTTCGCCCAGTATGTGAGCAAGGTCTTCGCCTCGGAAATCGGCTGGCCCTCCCCCCATTTCATTCCCGATGACCCCTACGCCGCCGTTAGCTTCAATTTTCGCTACGACGGTGTGTTCTGGGATGGCATGGAACTTGAATGCATCTTTCTGAAGCTTCGGCAGGAGCTCAATCTGGAATTCAGTTGCGAATTATTAAACTCCTTCGAAAGGTTGTCGTTTGGCGAGGTGATTGAAATTCTTATGTCCCGAAGCCGGAATCCAAGCCCTCCTTCTTGAATAGGCACCCGCCAAGAGGTGTATTCTCCCCGAAACTGGACTCCCACCCACTCAAGAAGCCTTCGGAGGTGTCCCATGTTTTACATTATTACCCTCGTGGTCATCATGATCGTGGGTCTCATCATCCTCAGGGCGCGGAAGCAGCAGCTCCGCCGGCAGGAACTCGAAAAACTCGCGCAGCGGCTGGGCTGGACGTTTTCGCCCGGGCACGACAAAAGCTTTGTCCACCGCTTCGAATTCCTGGATCAGTTGCGGCAAGGCTCGAACCGCTATGCTTCCTGCATCCTGGAGGGCGTCTACCGTGAATGCCCTGTCCTCGCGTTTGACT
>JACPGD010000215.1 GCA_016182645.1 Candidatus Hydrogenedentota bacterium
GCCGACGACGTGATGCGTGGGGCTTTCCGCGATTTTTCCGGCAATGTGTATACACTCCCCGGCGTCAATGTGCAGGTCGAGAGCGGCCGCACCTTCGCCCATCGCACGCAAGACCGTTTTGACCTCGTTCTGATTTCCTACGCCGATAGCCAATCCTCGAACACCCAGGGCGCGTCCGTCCTCTCCGAGAACCATCTGTACACGCAGGAAGGCTGGCAGTCGTACTGGAACACGCTCACGGACGACGGCGTGGCATCCGCGGCCATGAGCGCGTTCTGGGGCAATCACATGCTGCCGCGGATGCTTAACACGATGCGCGCGGCACTCGAGGCGGAGGGTGTCGCCGAACCACAGAAGCACCTCCTCGCCGTGATCACGCCGCAACTTAATCGCCCGGGCAGGGGGATTTACGTAGCCATGACACGCCGGCCTGTTAGCGATGCGGTCACCGCGCAGGCGCGGGCAGCGTGTGATGAACTGGGGTTCACGCTGGCCTGGCCGCCCTCCACAACAACGAACCCCTACACCGCCGAACTGGCAAAGCTCTTCGCACCCGCCACGCGGGAGGCATTCGTTGGGGCCCACCCGTACGACCTCACGCCGCTGGTCGATGACCGGCCCTACCTCTGCTACGGCATCCGCCCCGCGACCTTCTTCAACTTGTTGTTGAATCCGCTATCACGCGACGACACCTATCCGGTTCAACTCCGCACCCTCCACCTCCTCATGGATCTCTTCCTCGCGGCGTTCCTCTGTGTGTTCGTGCTGATGCTTTCACCCCTCGTCCTTTTCAAGCGTGCTGAACTCGCCGGAACACGAGGCGGCCGTCCCTACTTCCTCACGATCTTCTTCCTGCTAGGAGCGGGCTACGTCATGATTGAACTCGCCTTGCTCCAAGAGTTCTTTCTTCTCTTAGGCGATCCCACCCTCACGTTTGCCGTCACCTTGGCGGCGATGCTCGGCTTCACCGGCGCGGGCAGCTACCTCTCGGCCCACATACGGGACCATCGTCTCCGCCGGGCAATTGGGTTGATCGCGTTGCTTGTGCTCGTGTTGCAGGCCGTGGCCGTCCAGCTACTGCCAGGCGCGGTCCATGCGCTGCTGAGCTTGCCCTTGCTGGTACGATTTGTGGTCGTGTTTGCGGTGCTTGGCGTGTTGGCCACGCCCATGGGCATGATCTTTCCGAGCACCATCCGGCTCCTCGCCGTGCGCCGGATCGACATGACCTGCTGGGCTTGGGGCATGAATGGCGTTGGCTCCGTCCTCGGCAGCGTCGGCACGACCATCGTCTCCATGAATTACGGCATCCACTCCGTTTTCTGGCTCGGCCTTGCGTGCTACGGTCTGGTTGCCCTCACTAGCTTTCTCCTTCCCCCCAATGTCACGGCCAGCCCGTAGCCGGGGCTTCCAGCCCCGTTCCCCTATGCCGCGCTCCCCTATTCCCTTTCTCCCCTTTTTCGGGTATTCTGGGGAATGGTGATTGGCGTGATGCCGCCTCCAGGGGCACAACTTCGTGTGCGCGCCAATGGTCAAAACGCAAGGGGAGACTTCCTATGTGTGCACTGGCTGTGGAAGAAGTGGTCCAGGAAAGCGTGCGGCGGTTTCTGTCCAAGCCGCGCAAGATGTTGATTGACGGGCACTGGGTCGATGCTGCATCGGGCAAGACCATTGCCGTCTATAACCCGGCCACGGGTGAAGTACTTGTCCAGGTGGCGGAGGGCGACAGCGAGGACATCGAGCGCGCTGTCCGCGCCGCGCGGCGCGCCTTCGAATCTGGTCCCTGGCACAGGATGACGCCGTCCGAGCGGGGCCGCATCGTCTGGCGCATCGGCGAGTTGATTGACGAACACGCCCAGGAGTTCTCGGAGCTCGAATCCCTCGACAACGGTAAACCGCTCAAGATTGCGCGGATCGCAGACATTCCACTCGCGTCCGACCAATTCCGTTACTACGGAGGCTGGGCAACCAAAATCCTCGGCAATACTATCCCCTTTTCTGGCGCCGGGGAGTTTCACGCCTATACCCTGCGTGAACCCGTCGGCGTGATCGGCCAGATCATTCCCTGGAATTTTCCCCTGCTCATGGCGGCATGGAAACTCGCGCCAGCCTTGGCGGCCGGGTGCTGTGTCGTGCTCAAACCCGCGGAACAGACCCCGCTCACCTGCCTCTATCTTGGTGAATTGCTCCAACAGGCCGGCGTGCCGGATGGGGTCGTGAACATCGTCCCAGGTTTCGGGGAGACGGCCGGGGCCGCCCTCGCCGCGCACCCTGACGTTGACAAGGTCGCCTTCACCGGCTCCACCGAAGTCGGCAGGCTGATCGTCCAGGCCGCCACGGGCAACTTGAAGAAAGTGTCTTTGGAACTCGGCGGCAAGTCCCCCAATATCGTTTTTGCGGACGCCGACGTGGAGAGTGCGATTGACGGCGCCTCGGACGCCATCTTCTTTAACCACGGTCAGTGTTGCTGCGCTGGTTCACGGCTGTACATCGAAAAGAGCATCTTCGACAAGGTTGTCGAGGGTGTGGCCGAAAACGCCCAGGAAATCCAACTGGGCGCCGGGATGGACGCCTCGACGCAGATGGGACCGCTGGTCTCGCAGGAACAACTCGAGCGTGTTTCGAGCTACGCGGAAGCGGGCCTCGCCGAAGGCGCCGAAGCCATCTGCGGCGGGCGCCGTTTCGGTGACCGCGGCTACTTTTTCGAGCCGACGGTGTTCATCAACACCAAACCGGACATGAAGGTCATGCGTGAAGAGATCTTTGGCCCCGTGGTCACCGCGGCGCCCTTCAGCGATCTCGACGAGATTGCCGCCCAGGCCAACGACACGCCCTACGGCCTCGCTGCCGGCATCTGGACCAAAGACGTCGCCAAGGGACACCGCCTCGCCCAGAAACTCCGGGCTGGCACGGTTTGGATCAATTGTTACAACGTGTTTGATGCCTCCCTGCCGTTCGGCGGCTACAAGCAGTCGGGCTGGGGACGCGAAATGGGCCACGAGGTCATCGAACTCTACACCGAGACCAAGACAGTCTGCTTGAAGCTTTAGGGCGCGCATTCGGAGGCTGGAATCCAGAGCATGCCTGGATATTTTCTGTTGCGGAAACTTTCGCCGGGAGGGCGAGCGTACCCGCGAGCCGGTTGAAGGCCGCAAGGAACCGGGCATTCACGTCATCGGAACCGGCTCGCGAGTACGCTCGCCCAAATCGCCTTTCCGCCACCCTACGGGGCCTGGATCGTGGCCTCTTTCTTGTCGAAGTCCACGGTCACCTGCGTGCCGTCTGCAAAGGTGGTGCGCTGGAGGCGGCGGGTCACGTCCAGGAATTCGTGCTCCACCATTTCCTGCATGGCGCAGCGTTGGGCGAGGTCCGCCGCTTCATGCACACGCGCCAGCGTTGCTTCGTCCGCGCCAGGCCCTACATAGGGCAGTCCAGCGTTGAGCAGGCAATGCAGGCGGCCCGCGTCGCCTTTCGGGATGCCCCAGCCGCCGTCTTCGCCCATGTCCCACGGCAGCAAGATGGAGTCGTGATAGACGAGATTGAACAGCGGCACGGGGACCCCCGTGGCGTCGCCCCCTCCGAATTTTTCGTAGGTGGCGTAGGGGCCGTGATGTACCAGGTGCAGACTGCGCACGAGATAATCCGCGGGTTCTTCTGAACTCACAACGTAGCCGCGGGCGCGCAGCAGATCGAAACAATCGCGGCGGTACTCGGCGCATTCGGCCCGCGTCACGGGATGGGCCGCTTGGGTGGTTTCTTCGAGCGGCACCACGGCGAAGACATCGAGGTAGGCACCCTTGACCTTGACGCCATTGGCCGCGAAGAGATCGTGGTTGCGCCGCACGTATTCGGGGGCGAAGCGCGGGCTGAGGATGGTCTGTGGCCCGCCACACCACGTGCTATGTTCTTCGCGCGTGCCATCGACGCGCGTCAGCGTCAGCGCGTCGGCAAAGGACACCGCGTTGAAGTAGAAGTCACGGTATTGATCATGGACGGCGAAGAGATACCCGATCTCGTCGCATGTGTCCGCAAAACGCCGCAAACCCTCCCATCCACCTTGCTCCTGGCCCACGGGCAGCACATCGGGGTGACCGTTGTCATAGCCGTAAAAGCCCCAGCCATCGAGGTGGACATAGGCGTCGGCCAGACCGCGCGCGTGTACGTCGCGCAGTTGCTGCGCCAGTTGATCAAACGTACTGAGGGAATGATTGGCCTCGATGTGTTCCTTGTTGTAGAGCGAGGCCTCCGGCACGAAATGATAGAGCGCGCCGAGATGGATCACTGGCTTGCCGATGACATCGTCGAGCGCCGGCGTGGCGGCGCGCTTCTCCGCCAAGGACACAAACTCGCCCTGTTCCTGCACGTAGCGCCGGTAGCGCTTCGCCATGGTGACGTAGCTGGCATCGCTTTGGAAGGAATAGCGAATGGTGCGGAGGTATTGCAGCTTGCCCAAGCTCGCATGCCAGCGCGGCGCAATGCGCGTGGGACCTCCGGCGGGGTGGTGATAGGCGGCGCCCGCGTCCGCGTCGGTTTCGAGAATCGTTACAACGCCCACGCCACCGTGGAGCTGGCCCCACCAGGGCATATACAATGCGCGAGAATGGCATAGGCTCTCGTGATCAATTTTCTGCGGCCAGTTGCCCGGCAGCAGCATGCCCTGCATCAAAGGAATGACCGAGGCGTCCTCCCCCGCGTTACCGAGTTCGAGCGGCTTGGGCCAGTGGATCCATCGCAGGCGCGTCTCGGGTTCCTCCGGCGCGGCCAGTTCAAAGACAATCTCGTCCCCTATCAAGTTCACACATAATGTCAGCGCCAGTCTCGGCATGGCCGGAAAATCTTTGAGGGACATGGCGAGACCCACGCTGTACCCGGTGGGGAACGCTTCCACTTTGACATCGCGCGCGCTCCGCAGGCTGAGACTTGCACCTTCGTACTCGATGTCATGATCATTACACGGAGCGAATTTCCATTCTTGTCCCCCGTGCGTGACCGAGGCGCCCCAGTCATCGCGGCGCCAGCGAAACTCCAACTGCGGGTCCTTAAGCACCCACGCCTGCTCTGTCTCTTCGAAGCTGCCTGTCGGCATGCTTGGTTTGGCAGCGGCATTTTGCCAGAGCCACATGCGGACCACGTCCATGTCACGATAGAGCTGATCGAAGCTTTTCTCGGAGGTCACCCCCGCGGCCAAAAGTTTCTCCAGGTCCTGCAACTTCGCCTGCTTTTCCTGTTCCAGTGTCGCAGGCACAGTGATTTCTTTCAGGCGCTCGAAGTGGAATTGGAGCGTCTCCAGGCGGGCGTCCGTGGCCGGATCCTGCGCCAGCCCGGCCAGCAACACCGCAACTATCAAATGCATTTTCGGATCTCCTTTGGTAATCGGCTACGCGGGCGAGCGCCTGGCCGCTGCACCATGTCACCGGAAGCTATGGCCAACACGATAACTTATAAACGACACCATGACCTACAGTCATTCAAATCTCGCGCTTCGGCCGCCGCTGGAAAGAGACTTGACTTGGCGTCGGCCACTGCCCCTGACGATGGACAGCAACTCCCCCAATGACGAATCGGGACTGCCCCCGTAGACGCCTTCTGGCCTCCGCTTCATACTGCTTTCCATACATGTCGTAATCGCTGGATGCATTTGCAACGGCAGTGAAGGGACCTGAAATGAACATGATCACTGAGACACCCGTGCAAGAGACGCCGCTTTTTCGGATGCAGCGCCCCTTTCGCGTTCTAATGACGACGGACACCCTCAGCGGTGTCTGGACCTATTGCACCGAACTGATTCAAGCGCTACGTCCGGAAGTCGAGGTCGTGTTGGCCACGATGGGGCGGCCGTTGAGCAATGAGCAATGGGCGGCGGTAGATCGGCTCGGTATCGAAGTGCAAGAGAGCACCTTCAAGCTGGAGTGGATGGAAGACCCCTGGCAGGAAGTGGAACAAGCGGGACTGTGGCTGCTTGAGCTGGAGCGGAAACCGCAACCTCAGGTGGTCCACCTAAATCAGTTTGTTTTCGGCGCGCTCCCCTGGCAGTGCCCGGCACTC
Source organism: Candidatus Hydrogenedentota bacterium (assembly GCA_016182645.1). Taxonomy (GTDB): domain Bacteria; phylum Hydrogenedentota; class Hydrogenedentia; order Hydrogenedentales; family JACPGD01; genus JACPGD01. The sequence goes on from JACPGD010000215.1 coordinate 6,043, forward strand.
GTTGCGGGACACTGCTGCGTGTACTCCTGGTGGAGGGCCGTGCACAAGTCGGATCCGCCTCCGCAATGGGGGAACTATCGCCGGCGTGTCAGAGAGGGTCTTCAGAGTGCGGCGCACGTCGTCGCTCCGTCCTGCGCCATGCTCGCGGATCTGCAGCGGCTCTACGGACCGCTGCAGCGAACCAGCGTTGTGTACAATGGCTGTTCGCCTGGGCCGTTTATGGCTCGCCGGAAGGAGTTCTTCGTGCTTTGCGCCGCGCGTCTCAGGGATGCTGCGAAAAATGCGGAATTGCTCGCGGAAGCGGCCCCCGGGTTGCCCTGGCCGGTCTATTTGGCGGGAGACTCGGAACAGGCAACAGATCCGGCCTTCGTGCCCCCTGCCACGCGTATGCTCGGCCGGCTCAGCCCGCCAGCACTCGCCCACTGGATGTCGCGTGCCGCCATTTACGCGGTGCCGGCCAAGTATGAACCGTTCGGCCTGTCTATTCTTGAAGCGGCCTTGAGTGGGTGCACCCTCGTCCTGGGTGACATTCCCAGTTTGCGGGAAATCTGGGCTGACGCGGCAATGTATGTGCCGCTGGATGACGCGGTTGAATTGCGGGAAGCCCTGAAATACCTGATGAAAGAAGAGACTGTTTGCAAACGCCTGGGCAGGCACGCCCGCCACCGCGCCTCCGCTTTCTCGGCCAACGCGATGGCCTATCACTACCAGAGTCTCTACCGGCAACTCGCCCGGGCACATGCCGCCGCGTGAACAAGCAAGTATGACTGCACCATTCAAGCCATCAACTTGTCCACCACCACTCCCTCAACGTCTGTCAGCCGGAAGTCGCGGCCTTGGTGGCGATAGGTGAGGCGCGTGTGGTCCACGCCGAGACAATGCAGTAGCGTGGCCTGCAAATCGTGCACGTGGATCGGGTCCCGCGTGATGTGGTAGCCGAAATCATCGGTCTCACCGACGACCTGCCCTCCGCGAATGCCGCCGCCGGCCAGCCACATGGTGAAGGCATAAGAATGATGGTCGCGGCCCTCTTTGCCGGCGACGTTGCCACGGCGCACTTCGTTCATCGGCGTACGCCCAAATTCACCGCCCCACACGATCAGCGTCTCATCGAGCAGTCCGCGCCGTTTCAGATCCATGACCAATGCCGCCGTGGGCTTGTCGGTCATCTCGCAGTTGAGTTGCAGGTTCTGGTTCAACTCGGCATGGTCATCCCAGGTTGAATGATAGAGTTGGACGAAGCGCACGCCGCGCTCGACCATGCGCCGCGCCAGCAGGCAATTCGCGCCAAACGGCCGTGTCTTCTCCTGGTCCACACCGTAGAGCGCCAGGGTTTCCGCGGATTCCTTCGTGAAATCGAGGAGTTCTGGCGCGGCCACTTGCATGCGAAACGCCAACTCATAGGCCGCGATTCGTGACGCGATCTCGAAGTCCGCCGTCTGCTCGGCGTGCAGTTCGTTTAGGTCGCGAATGGTGTCCAGGCGCGCTCGTTGGGACCCGGACGTGATCCCCGGCGGGTTCGACAAGTACAGGACCGGATCGCCGGTGCTGCGAAACGTGACGCCGCGATACTCAGAGGGCAGAAAACCGTTGGACCAGAGCGAACTGCCGCCGTCGATTCCCTTGCCGGAACTGGAAGTCAGCACGACAAAGCCCGGTAAGTTTTGTGATTCACTCCCGAGGCCATAGGTTACCCACGATCCCATGCAGGGATGCCCCAGCACAGGCACGCCGCAATTCATCAACAGTTGGGCGGAGTGGTGCTCGTTCACATTGGTGTGCATCGACCGCACGACGCACAATTCATCCGCCACGGTGGCGGTCCAGGGGAGGAAGTCCGAGAATTCGATGCCGGCTTGTCCCGCGCGCTGGAACGTGCGGGGGCTCGCCATGACCGTGGCGGAGTTCTTGATCACGGGGTCGTTCAGGCCCTCGAGTAGACTGGCAGGCACGGGCTGGCCGTGATAGTGCTGCATTCTTGGTTTGGGATCGAGCAAATCGAGCTGCGACGGCGCGCCCGCCATGAAGAGAAAGATAATGTTCTTCGCACGCGGCGCGATTTGCGGCAAGGCGCCTGCCGCGCCCGCGCTTCGTCCCTCGAGCGCCAGCAGGCGCCACAAGGCCGCCGTGCCGATGCCGCCCGCACACGAGCGGAAGAACTCGCGCCGCGATTGGATGCCGAGAAACTGTCCAGGAATCATGGGTTCATTCCCTCATGATGAATTCATCGAGATTCAGCAATACACTGGCCAGTGTCGTCCATGCCGCGGGCTCGACACTTGTCGTGGGGTCGCCCTGGCCGGCCAGCAGCAGGCGCGCCTGCTCCGGGACCTCTTCAAAGAGTCTCACCTGTTGTTCCAGATACTGTTTCAGCCGGGCGCGCTCCTCGGCGTGTGGCGCCCGCGCCAGGCAACGGCGGAAGGCATAGTCGAGACATTGCTCGACGCTGGCCCCGCCCCGCTCGCGCGCCGCCTCCAGTGCAAAGGCCTGCACGCGTTCGGCCAGGGCCTGGGCAGCTTCCACAAACACGGGATCATTGAGCAGGTTCAGCGCCTGTAAGGGCGTGTTCGAGCGCTCGCGTCGGGTGCAGGGCCGCCCAGGGTCCGGCAGATCAAAGGTCACCAACTGACCATACGGCGACGTACGTTGAATCCAGGTGTAAAGCCCGCGCCGGTAGCGGTCCGGTCCCTCGCTCGGTTTCCATTCATTCATGAAACCTTCCATGCTCACACTGGCTGGCTGCGGCGGCCGCACGCTGGGCCCGCCAACCTGCGGGTTCAGGAGGCCGCTCACCAGCAACGCCGCGTCGCGCACGCCCTCCGCGCTCAGGCGGACCCGCGCCTGACGCGCGAGCAGCACGTTGCCGGGATCCAGCGCGTTCAACTCGCCGCGGCGCTTCGAGCTTTGTCGATACGTGGCCGAGCTCACGATCACCTTCAACAGGTGTTTGATGTCCCAGCCGCTATCGATAAACTCCGCCGCCAGCCAATCCAGCAACTCCGGATGAGAAGGCGGCGTGCCGCGCGCACCGAAGTCTTCCGTGGTGAGTACCAGACCACGCCCGAACAGTTCCTGCCAGACACGGTTCACCGTCACACGTGCCGTCAGGGGGTTGTCCCGCCGCACGAGCCAGCGTGCCAGGTCGAGCCGCGTCGCCCGGCCTTCGACACCCAGGGGCGGCAATACGGCCGGCGTCCCCGGCGGCGCCTCCTCACCGGGTGCGCGGAAATCGCCGCGCTGATGCACACGTGTGGTCCGGCCGCCGGCATTCTCCGATAATGCTGGTGCGCGTCCAACAACAGGCAATTCCAACTTCCACGCCTCCAGTTGTTTGGACAATTCATCCAGCTTGAGTTCCGACCATGTGGATTCGTTAACAATGGCGCCGTTTTGTAGAAAGTAATCGAGCAGCCGCTCACGCTGCTCCGGGGTGCGCTCCGGCACGGGCGTGCGCACGATGAGCGTCCCCTCGAGCTGCCCCTCACCGAAGTTCTGCCCCCAGATCAGTCCAAGGATTTCCCATTGCCTGGCCCAGCGGTAATCCGCGGTCTCCGGGTGGTCTGCCGCTTCGAGCATCCGCCGCTCCCACTCGGTTTGCAAGGACGCCACTTCCTGCGCGACGGGGGCCAGGAGCGCCGCCCTCTTTTGCTCATATGCAGGCCGCGCTGCCGCATACCGCGCGCGTTCATCTCCCAGCGGCGCGTCGAGGTTGATCTCGTCGGCACTGTTGAAGAATGCATACAATCCGTAGAATTCGCGTTGCGAGATCGGATCGAACTTGTGGTCATGACATTCCGCGCAGCCAAGCGTCAGGCCCAGCCATGCCGTCCCCACATTGCTGGCTCTCGCCACAATCTGCTTGACCCGAAATTCCTCGAGATCGGCGCCCCCTTCGCGATTGCTTAACGTGTTGCGGTTAAACCCCGTGGCAATCCGTTGCTCGACCGTCGCCGCTGGCAATAAGTCCCCGGCAAGCTGCTCGATCGTGAACTGGTCAAAAGGTTGGTTGGCGTTGAGCGCGTCCACGACCCACTGGCGATAGCGCCAGGCATTCGGCCGGAGAAAGTCCGACAGGTACCCGTCGCTGTCTGCATAGGCGCTCAGATCCAACCACCAGCGCGCCCATTTCTCCCCGAAATGGGGGCTCGCCAACAGGCGATCCACCAGCCGCCCATAGGCCTCTTTGTCCTCCTCTCCACGGAACGCGTCCACCTCCTCGAGGGTTGGGGGCAACCCAATCAAATCGATGCTCAACCGCCGGAGCAGCGTCACCCCGTCGGCCTCCGGGGATGGCTGGATACCTTCACGCACCAGCCTGGCCAGAACGAAAGTGTCGATGGGATTGCGCACCCACGACACAGCCGCCGCTGGAGGCACTTCCGGCCGCCCAATAGCCTGAAAAGCCCAGTGGGCGGCTGCGCCCCCAGGCGCGGGAGGGATAGGCGCCACGCCCAGACAAAGCGCAACAACACAAACCAGGATTGCTTCGCAGCCGAACACAAGCCAGGATCTCCACGCCAGGAAACCGCGTCAGGGCACACGCCACGCTTGTACCCTAGCATAAGGGTTCCGGACAGGCAATAGACGACGAGAACACGAGAACGCTCTTGCGCAGGCCAACTTTTATGGGCTTTCGCAGTTACATATTCCCATTTTGGTACGTTGTGGTTCCTGCTTTGAACATCAGGTGGTGCCGCTGCCGCCGCTCCCACGAAAAGCAGAGTATCCCTTACCCGCAAACGCCGCGTTCTTGCCCCACCTTTTATGAAGACGTGCCCCAGTCGAAACTTGGCACTTGCTATGCATTGGGGAACGTGCATCCAGAAGTTTGGAGGATTGCCGCAATGAGAACTGGTCTTACGCCCGAGTACCTTGCGCGGAAGGACACGGAGTTGGCCAACATCCTGAATTCACTGTTTGACGGCGTCTATATCTCGGACTGCCGCCGCCGCATCTTGTTTTGGAGCAAGGGTGCGGAAGAGATCACGGGTTACACTGCGGAGGAGGCGGAGGGACATTGGTGCGGCGAAGAGTTGCTCAACCATGTCGACGGCAATGGCAACCTGCTCTGCAAGCAAGGGTGCCCTCTCTCCACTGCCCTGGCGACCGGTATCCCTGTCAGCGCCAAAATGTACCCTTTGCACAAATCGGGCCGGCGCATTCCCATTGAGACCCATGTCGCCCCCATCCGTGATGAACATGGGGAGGTGATTGGCGCCATCGAAATCTTCCGCGACATTTCCCAGGAAGAGGACCTCCGGGTCTTGCACGAAACATGCCACCAACGTCTGGCCAAGTACGTATCCTCGGCCACGGTGGACGAGATTATGGCGGATCTCTACGGGGCCTGCTCCCGCACTTCATCCGGCGCCGATCTGACTGTTCTTTACCTGGATGTCGTGGGTTTCACGGCCTATTCGGAGTCCCATCCCACGGATGATACCGTTGCCATGCTGAATGAAATCTTCGGCATGTGCGAAGTGATCACGACGGATTTCAATGGGGACATCGAGAAATTCATTGGTGACTGCATCATGGCGGTGTTCATCGACGCGAACGACGCGTTTGCCGCCGCGAGGAAGATTCTCCATGACCTCGATCTGCTCAATCACGAGCGGCAGGCGCACGGGAAAGAGCAGGTGGCTGTCCGCATCGGTATCAACAGCGGTCAGGTGATTCGCGGCAGTGTGGGTACCCGCGACCGCAAGGATTGGACGATTATCGGTGACGTCGTGAACTCGGCCGCGCGTATCCAGGAGTTGGCCCAACCGAATGCCATCTGTCTTTCCGAAGCAACCTTCGCCCGCCTGAACGAACCCAAGGGGCTGCGGTTCGTCCGCGAAGTGACCCTGCGTGGGCGGAGCAAGCCCACCTCGATCTACGGCTATACGCCCGCCGAGGCGCTCACGCCCTTCCCGAGGACCAGCGTGCGTAAGAGGCTGCCTTCCAATAACGTGGTATCACCTCCGGCGCCGTACCCCTCCGCGTCGGTGGGCATCGCGTAGTCCCAACGCCAACGATGATGCACTGGCTCCCCCCGCGTCTGATCGCGGCGTCTGTAAAGATCTTTTTATCCTGTCAGATTTGGATTATTCCCCCGGGAAGACGGATACTAGCGCCACAACCGGGGAAACCGCTCATGACTTCCAAAGAACGGGTACGCGCGGCCTTGGGCCGGGAACAAGCCGACCGTTTGCCGTTCTTCATGTGGTTTCACCCTTCCACCGCGCGCCATCTCGCGGAACTGCTCGAAATCCCCGCGGCGCACGTTGGCGAGGTGTTTGGAAACGATGTGCGCCAGGCTTGGGTGAACAACAATCACGCGATGGAAGGCATTGTCCATGAATATGACGGGGAAGGTCACCTGGATGACTGGGGCATCGGCTGGGAAAAGCAGGGGGCATACAATCAAATCGTACACTTCCCGCTGCTGAACGCCAACGCCGAAGAAGTGCTGCGCTACCGGTTTCCCGAAGATCGTATTGAAGACCTCCTCGGGCACATGCTGCCGGTGGCCGAGCACGCGCAGGATAGCTTCCTCGGCGTGGATGTGTCGCCGTGCGCTTTCGAGATGTACTGGCGCCTGCGCGGCATGGAACAGGCCATCCTGGATCTTGTGGCCGACGAAGACCTCGCGTACATCATGCTCGGCCGCTGCGCCGATTTCTCGGTGATGCTTGCGGAGAAGAGTCTTCAGCGGTTCCCGGTGGACTGGCTCTGGACCGGCGATGACGTTGCCGGACAACAGACCATGATCATGGGCCCGGAACTTTGGCGCGCCCTGGTCAAGCCACATCTCCAGCGCGTGGTCAATATCGGCAAGCGTGCGGGGCTGCCCGTGGCCTATCATTGCTGCGGCGCGCTCCGCCCCATTATTCCCGATCTCATCGACATGGGCATCGACGTCTTGAATCCCGTCCAATGCAGTTGCCCTGGCATGGACCCTCTCGAACTCAAACGCGAATTCGGCCGGCATTTGACCTTCATGGGCGGTGTCGACACGCAATACGTGTTGCCGCTCGGGACCGCGGACGAGGTTTATCGCGCCACCGCCGGCCTGATCGAAGGGATGACCGCTGACGGCGGCGGCTACATCCTCGCCGCCTCCCACACCGTCCCCCCAGAAACCCCCGACGACAATATCTTTGCGATGTACGAGGCCGCCGGCCTCTCCCAGGCGGAAATCTTCGACCGCGCCGCGGATCTTCGGGCTGAAGGGAAGATTCTAGCCCGAGGGCTTTAACTTGAGGGGGAGAGGTATAGATGATAGGACAAACAGCGTCCCGGGATTCGTGATAGAATGGGCAAAAGCCCGGAGGGACCGGGCAGGGAAAGGCGCTGGCATGAGGCGCAGTGACACGGTTCGGTTGCTTAGGACGGCCGTCTTCACACTGGGTGTGTTGTCTTGCGCTGTGCCTTTGCCTCTTGCGGCGCAGGTGGTCACGTTTGTGGACCCGAACCTGGAAGCGGCCGTGCGGGCTGCCATCTCAAAACCCACGGGCGATATTCTGCAGAGCGACGTCGTGGGCGCGGGTTTCACCGAACTTAACGCGCTCTCGCGCGGCATCACCAACCTCTCCGGGATTGAACAGTGCACGGACCTGACGCGCCTGTATCTGAGCGACAACCAGATTTCCGATATCGCCCCGCTGGCCTCCTTGACGGCGCTCGAAGTCCTTGAATTGGGGGACTGGTATGGCGGGAACCTCATCCAGGATCTGGCGCCGCTTTCCGGCCTCACCACGCTAAGCGAGCTCTACCTCGAAAACAATCAGGTCGCCGACCTTGGCCCATTGGCCAATCTGACCAACATGCGCAGGTTGGTCGCCGGGAATAATCCGGTCAATAGCCTGGCGCCGCTCGCTGGCTTGACGGCCCTGGATTCACTGGGGCTTTGGAACATTCAGACATCTGACTTAAGCGCGCTCGCCAACCTGACCCTCTTGGTGGGCATCAATCTCTATGGGAATGCCATCTCCGACATCGCCCCTTTGGCCAACCTGACGGCCCTGATCGAACTTGTGCTTGACGAGAACCAAATCAGCGACATATCCCCACTGTCGGGCCTGACCAGCCTCACCAACCTTGCCCTCTCCAACAACAACATCGCCGATATCTCCGCGCTCTCCAGCCTGACCAACCTCACCAACCTGGCGCTGCCAGGCAACAACATCAACAATGTCTCGGCATTGTCCGGTCTGACCAACCTGACGGCGCTGGGCCTGTGGGAAAACCAGATCACCGACATCGCACCGCTCGCCC